>JAADHR010000083.1 GCA_013151735.1 Calditrichota bacterium
CATTGAAAAATTGGCGCAAAAACAACTCCTGACGCAATCGGAGGCCCACAACCTGACCGAGGCTTACCGCTTCTTCCGAAAAATTGAACATCATTTACAATTGGAAGACTGGCGGCAAACCCATTTGCTTCCGGAAGAGCCCCATAAGCTCCAGGTTCTTTCCCGAAAAATGGGATTTGACACGATAGCGGATTTTGAAACAACTGTTCGGCACGTCTCTACAGGTGTCCGATCCATCTACCAATCCATTCTTTCTGAAGAAACAGCCCCGGAGCCGGATCCTCTGGAAACACTCCTCACCTCCGAATCATTAACTCCGGAACTTAAACTCACGTTTTCAAACATGGGATTTAAAAATCCCGCACAGGTTTTCAAACTGTTTTCGGGACTTTTTTCAGGAACCGTTCAACACCCTCTTTCAAGCACCCTGCGTAAATCCTTTCGCGCCATTCTTCCACAGCTCCTGGAAGAGCTCCAAAAACAGCCTTCACCGGACGAGGCTCTGGCTTTATTCACCTCGTTTGTCAAGGCGTATGGCAGCCCCCAAAACCTGTATTCTCTCTTTCAGGAGAACACCTCTGTGCTTGCGTTAACCGTTCAAATTTGCGGAAAGGCGCCCTTGCTGGCAAAACTACTCACCATCCACCCCGAACTTTTTACCGCCTTAACGACCCCCGAAACGCTCTATGAGCCCTTTGACAGGGAACGCTATTTTCGGCAGTTCCAGGAACGCCTCTCCGCCTTACCGGAGTCAGCCTGGATCGACCCATTACACGCATCGAAACGTGCCGCCATGTTTCAAATTGGGGTTCAGTTTTTGGCCGGGATCATCCCGTTAAACGACCTTTTTCTCTCTCTTTCCAATCTGGCAGGGGCCACACTGGAGCTGGCCCTTTCGCAAATTGCTCACGAGCGCCAGCCGCAAACCCCTTTCCCGGCCGCCATCATTGGCCTTGGGAAATTGGGTTCTCTGGAACTTAATTTTGGCTCTGATCTGGATGTGGTGTTCCTCACAACGGAAACAGAGCAGCCCTCTCTTCAGGAACAGGAAGCCGTCCTGCGGGAGCTTATTGCCCGTCTCAACCAGATTTCTCCCACGGGTCAGCTTTACAAAATCGACGTTCGCCTTCGCCCGGAAGGCGCAGGTGCCCCGCTTTTGATCTCGTTGGATGCCTACCAAAACTATCTTTTGAACCGGGCCGAACTGTGGGAACGCCAGATGCTGCTCAAAAGCCGGTGGATTGCCGGGAACCCCGAACCGTGGAAACAGTTGTCGGATTTCATCCGGGCGTATCTTTTTGCCCCCGGTCTCTCGGGTGAACAGGTTGACGAGATTTTCGCCATGCTCGAAAAAATCCACCAAAAATCCCGAAAAAAATTCTCACGGGAGATGGATCTTAAAAATAGCCCCGGCGGCATTGTGGACATTGAATTTCTGGTACAACTGTTTCAATTAAAGTACGGGAATAAATTTGCCACCCTTCAATCGGGACAAACACCGGAGCTCATCGAAGAATTGGGAAAACTGGGGCTGTTTTCGGCAAGAGACGCCCGCAGGCTGAGAGACACGTACCTTTTCTACCGCCGTATCGAAACCTACCTTCATATTGGATTAGAACGTCCGCGGGCCAAAATCCCCCTGAAGGGGGAGAAACTGGAGATTCTGGCCAAACTGATGGATTTTAGAGATGGGCGGGCCTTTTTGGATGAACTCAAATCCAAACTCACACAAACATCCGACAGGCTAAAATCCTTTAAAACGATTTTGAAAACCTCCTAACGTCTCACGCCCGATCCGAAAACTTATTTTGACAGGAGAAACTTATTTCGTGAAAATTCGTGTGAATTCGTGGGCTATTTTTTGTTCGTGGGCGGCTCTTTTATTTCAGAGAACGGAGGATGTTTTTTCGAATCTCGTCGATTTTTTCCGAATCCACGATTTTCTGCCCATTTTCATCCGTTACGTAAAAGCTATCGGAAACCTGATCGACACGGGTGGAAATTTTGGCCGATTGAATATTGACACCGCTGGAGGAAAGGGTCCGGGCAATCTGGTAAAGGAGTCCGAGGGCGTCATCCGTAAAAATATCAATAATTGTAAAATCCCGGGAAAGCTGATTATCGAAAACAATCTCAACGGGTTTACCGGATTTTTTAAGAGGGTGGCGTTTCCAGCGGCGTTTGTGCCGGGCAAGGAGCTCTCCCAATTCGATTTTTCCGGATAGCACGTTCACCAGATCATTTAAAATGTCTTTCTGAACAATTTCGGAAAATTGAATGTGCTTTGAAAAGGGAAGAACCCGAAAGCTGTCAATAACAAAGCCATCCTCGCGGGTAAAAATCTGTGCGGCGAAAATGCTCAAATCGTTTGCCGCCAAAACTCCGCAGATTTCCGCCAGAAGGGAGGGCCGGTCCCGTGTCACCACGGTCACGCCCCAGTGAGTCCGAAGATTTTTAAACTCGATAAACGCAGGATTGGCGGGAATCTGGCTGATGGCCAGCAGGTGGCCAGAAATTTCCTCGGCTCCAAATGATTTCAGGTATTCTTCCCCCATCATTCGGAGGTGATTTAGAATTTCTTCCCTTTTAAAAGGCGCCGGCAGAATGCCTAAAATTTCTTCTGCCAGATCGGACAATTCCTTTTCATCCAACGCCTCCGAAATGCACTCTCCGGATAAATAGCGTCTGGTACGCCGAAAAAGCTCCCACAATTGGATGGCCTTCCACTCGGACCACACCGTGGGATTAAGCGCTGACAAATCCCCGTACGTCAAAAGGTACAGCAACTTCAAATTCGTAACATCACCTACAATTTTGGCAAATTTTTGAAGCGTAGACGGATCTTCGCTATTCCGGCGAAAGGCAAACTGCTCCATTTTCAAATGATTTCTGATTAAAAAGAGCACCCGCTCCACGCGCTCTCCGGACAGGTTCCAGCGGCGAAAAACCCTGCTCGCCAACGCCACGCCATTTTCTGTGTGCGGCCCCGGAAGCGCCTTTCCTATATCGTGAAACAGGAGCGCCAGAAAGAGCACTTCTTTTTCAGAAATGCTCTGAAGTGTGGCTTTCAGTTCAAACGGATCCTCAGAGATTTTTAGAAGATCGGCCACATTTTCAATGGCCAAAATGGTGTGTTCGTCGGCAGAATAATAATGATAAAGATCGTGTTGCGCCAGCGCCGTAATAGCGGAAAACTCCGGCAGAAAGCGATCCAGAATTTCCAGTTCGTGCATAACCCGCAAAACCCGCCCCAGGTTTTTCGGATTTTGCATGATTTTCAAAAACACCTCCACCACGGCCGGATGATTCTGAAACTTGTCTGACAGGGTTTGGGATTGAAGATAAAGAGCATTTCTCAAAAATTCCCCCAATTTCAAATTGTACTCCTGCTGCCATCGGAAAACCTGCATGAGCAACTCCGGACGTTCGGAGAAAATCCGGGGAGTTGTTCCTTCAAAAACGATGGCATCCTTGAATTTCAGAATACCCGGGGCCAGTACCTCCCGGCTCGACCATTCTTTTTCCATTTGAAAATGAGAGCGGCTTGGAATAAACAATTCCGACAGAATCTGGTAACTGTGGTAAATTTTTCTCACATGCAAGTAATAATCCCGCAGAAATTTTTCCACGGCAAGGCGTTCTTCCGTGCCTCTCGTGGTAAGCCGGGAGGCCAAATCTTTTTGTAAGCCGTATTCCAGGCGATCCATTTTTTGATCCGTCAACAGATGAAGCTCATTACGAACCGACAGGAGAAATTCAAACGCTTTTCGGAGGGCCGTAAAATCGTTAGCCAAAAGAAAGGATTGTTCAAAAAGATGTTGCAGCAGGTTCATCGTTGCCGAGCGCACCTGTTTCCGGATTTTGAACGTCCCGGAAAAATCGGGATGGCTGCGGTACAACCAGAGCAAGGCATGAAAATCCCTCAGCCCCCCCATACCGTTCTTAACATCCGGTTCCAGCAGTTGAGGAGAATTCCCAAATTTCTTGTGACGAGCGGCTGTTTCGTCGAGAACCGTTTTCAGAAATGTTTTGTAATCGTTAAAAATAACCCGATCATTCAATACCCTTTCAACCGTTGAAGCAAGGGATTCATCTCCCCAGAGAAAGCGCATTTCCAGCAGGGTGGTTCGGAAGGTCCATTCATTCAGTGCAAGCGTCACCGCCTGATCGGGGGTCAGGACCTGGTGCCCCACTTCCAGGCCCAAATCCCAGAGTGCCCGAATCGCTTTTTCCAGGGCCTTCAAAAGAGCCTTATCCGAATCATCCACAATGATTAACAAATCCACGTCGGAGTTTAGATTGAGCTCACAACGGCCATATCCCCCCGGGGCAAATACGGCAATCGGCGCCCGCCTTTGTCGCAGAAACGATTCAAAAGTACGGCTTATAACGGCATCCGTCACTTCCGTTAATTTCAGAGCCACACTTACACCATTCCACATCCCCCGATTGTCTTCAACAATTTTTCGCCGCTGTTCCTGAAAGGACCGTTCCATTAGACGAATGATTTCCACCTTTTGATGATTTCGCGTATATGTTCCCCCTAAGCGTCCTCATCTTTTTCTGTTTTTTTCGAATAGGCCAACTGTTCCTCATCGATCAGATCGTCTTCCACATTCATTCCCTCGTCAAGAGGCTCAAATTCCTGCAGTGTTTCCAATCGATAGACGCAGGATTTATACCAGGGGATGGTCGGCCTCTCCTGAAAGATCGGCACATCGTTTCGAATGGTTTCAATCTGGAAATTGTCATTGTCATATTCCGTGAATTCGTACAGGATGTCCGTAATGACAATGTCATTCAGAACCAATAAATCGCGCTGCAGTGTTTGCCATTTTCTCAAAGAGGCCTCTGTATGCGTGAGCCCAAAAAATCCCGCCCGTCCCTCACCCGGTTTGAGCAGTGACAACCCCTTTTTCAAATACAGCAGAAAGGTTTCGTAGGCCTCCGGCGGATCGGTAATAAACACATCAAACTTCCCAAAGAATTCTTCCGGAACAGGGTTTCGGACATCATATTTGTGAACATCGATGGGAAGTTTCATCGAATGGATTAAATTAAACAGATAATCCACCATCTCATCATCGTACTCCAAAACGACAATTCGGTCGGGTAATCGCGTCAAAGCCAGAGCCACGCTCACCAAATCGGCATCGTTAACCACAACAATTTCCTTCCCGGGCGCATTGCCCTTCTGCACCATGAGCATCACCCGGCGGAAAATCGATCGGGTGGACATAATCCAACGATTCCTGACCGACTCGGGACGCGGATATTTTTCAAGAATTTCATTGAATTTTTCAATCAAATTTGCGTACGTCGACACATCGTACCCCGTACCCTGACAATGAATACAGCGAAAATCGGCTTTGGGGTAAATGCCATGCTGACGCAGCAAATCCTTGCCATTTCGTGTAAATTCTACGCGTGCTCCGACGAATTTAATAAACCCGCGTTTTTCTAACTGCTTAAGGGTCTCGGCAACCAGATTAAACGGCTGATCCGAAATATCCACAATTCTCCAGCCGTAAGAATCCGTTGCCATGGCCCGCAAAATTTTTTCGAACGAATATGTTGAGATTTCAAGACCCGTGTTTTCTGCAATCGCTTTAAATAATTTTTGCACCTCTGCCTCCTTAATTCAATCAACAAACGAACTGCATTTCCTCCGAAGCGGAATCGCAGTGACCCTCTTTACAAATGAAATAATGTGCCTGCTCCAAAAACCGCAACGTGCACAAATAACCGCTATTAGCTCTAACAAAATCAAGTTGTGATAATTCGTGGGAAAAGGTTTCTTAAAGCAGACTTACCGATTGTGCTACATAAATTTTTCTTTTAAAAAATCGGGAACCGCAATGGTTTCCCGCCGCCCATTTACAAATACAATGGTAATCCGGCTGTCCAGTACAAGCGTACCGGTTTTTTTATTTCGAATCATCTGGCGAAAAACCATACTTTTGTGCCCCACCTTCTCCACGAACCCCGTTACTTCCAGCCAATCTGACATGTGTGCAGGAGCCTTATAGTCCAGTTCAGCGCGGGCAACAATCATAAAAATATCTCTTTTCACCAGGTCTTCAAATGAAAGTCCTTCTTGCTCCAGATATTTCCCCCTTGCAAATTCCAAATAATTCAAATAGATCGCATTGTTCACATGCCCGTAAAAATCCAATTCATACGAGCGAACCTGCAACTCCGCTTTAAATACCTTTCCCATCCTCCTCCTCACAAATGTTTGGCCAAAACAAATGTCTTTTTAAGTGATCTCTGTTTCTTCCGGTTGACAAACAATTCCAAATAGGCAATGTAGATTCCCATCGGCAGGATTTTGCCGTTTTTCTGCCGCCCGTCCCAAATGCATTCATACGAGCTGCCAATCGGCTGGTTGTCCAGCAGGGTTCGAACCATCCGTCCGGCTGCATCAAAAACTCTCAATTCCGCCACAGATGTGGCGGTTTTCGTATGAATGGTAAAGGTTACAAAATCATCCTTCCCGTCGCCGTCAGGGGAAAAGGGATTGGGACTGATTGAAAGCCAGTGGTTAGTGGCTGTCGTGTGCAAAACAATACTATTTTGACATCCGGGTGTACTTCCCTCTCCAGCCACCGACGTGCTCCAGTTTGTACTGTCTGCAGCGATATTTCCCGGCCGAATTCTCTCCAGAGAACGCCCGTTCCGACCTCCCCACGAAGATGTGTACGCTAATTCATCACTAATCGTTCCGCTTAAATCCACCAAAAACAGCGAATCTCTGTCATTGTTGAGCGTCGGAAATTTTTTATCAATCACAACCCGATCCGGATTTACCTCCGGGTACCATGCAAAAAATGACGAGTCGCCCGCAACCACCAAAAAATCCCCCGGAAAAATGGCTGCCCCGCTTTCCAGAGACGCCTCCTTAGCCAGCGCCCGGTGATCGCAAACACTCCAATCCTGAATCGGGATTCTATTTTCCCCGGGATTGTAAATTTCCACCCATTCCGGCCAGCCCGGGCGCGGCCGGTACATCACTTCATTGATGAGAAGTG
This sequence comes from Calditrichota bacterium, assembly GCA_013151735.1. NCBI lineage: Bacteria > Pseudomonadati > Calditrichota > Calditrichota bacterium. The sequence goes on from JAADHR010000083.1 coordinate 7,032, forward strand.
TGAATGGCCGGTATCCTTTCCAAATTTCAATCCGTCCGCTATTATTTTCACTGTCCTGATCGCCCGGAATTCTCCATTCTGCCAGGAGTTTGTGCTTTCCGGGCGCAAGACCCGAAAATGCCATTCGGAAAAAGACAGAGTCTCCCGGCGGCAGATTGCCCACAGATCGGGTTTCCTGCTCCAGACATTCATTTTCAGAAAAGAACCCGTCATCATTCCGATCGTCAAACATCACGATCCGGCTTCCGGAAATTTCCAACCGACCCTGATTTTTTAACAACAGGCTCACACCGGCGGAATCCGCAGCCTTTGAAAGGACGGGCATTGGGTCCAAACAGGTGAGCTTACCATCCACTAAAAGCGGATTAATCGAATTCGGGCATCCCGGAGTTCCACCCTCTACACGGCTTGCCTGCCACCCTTCACGGTGTTCGGAAGGGATTGAATATTCCAGACGCTCCAGGGAATGCCCCGGAGAGGTTTCCGGCCAGCGGGAATAATCCACATGATCCAGCGGCAGCCCGGTGGGATCAAAAATCCACACCTGATCCCCCGAATTGTTGAGCGTCGGCCATCTGCGAACAAGGGTCTCATGCCCTGCAAGCGAATCCGGAAGATCGGGAATATGCGCCTGCGCCAAAATCCAATAATTCCCGGGAGGCAGTTTTTGGGGCGTGTCAAAAAGGGTAACTCCGTGTGTGGTCGTTTCGTCCGAAAACCGCCACCGGTACAATTGGAGCGTATCCGGGGAGATATTTTTAATTTCGACCCACTCCGGGAATCCCGGAAACGGACGGTACATAATTTCATTCACGCGCAAGACATCCGGTGAAAACTGCACCACCCCCACCACTTTTCTCGAATTATTGGACGGGTTTTCGTCACCTGGCCAGTCAATCAAAACCAAAAACGAATGAATCCCCGGTGACAGGCGGCCGAGAGAAAGTGCAATTGAAACCTTTTTATTGGGCAAAACACTTCTTCCGATCGGCCACAAACCTCTCTGTTCAGAAGATGTAAACCGACCATCAAGGTCTTTATCCTCAAAAAGTACAAGCCGGCTGTCCGATGCAGGGGTTGTTCCCACATTCCTAACAACGGCTGTTCCCGAGAATTCTCCCTCCTTTTGAAGAAGAACGGAATCCCAGTTCACGGAAACGAGCGCCAAATCCCTGGCAGAGAGCGCCACGCTGTTTTTAAATCCGGGTGTCCCGTTCAGTTGAAGAGAATTTGCCCAATTATTTTCAGGAGAATCCTGAAAGATGTTGATTTTTTCATCAGAATGACCCGGCCGGTTATCCAGCGTGTACCGGTAGGCATCCACCGTATCCCCGCGAGTGTTTACGAGGCTCACTTTTTCAGCCACAGAATTACTCAGTCCCCCGCTTCCGAAGGAGTTATCGGCAATAGTTAAAACAAGCGCATCTTCAGGAATCAGGCTGTCATAGGTTGTAGAATGTGAAAAATAACCAGAATCCAGTATGATTCCAAACTGTCCCGGCGCCAGTTTCAGGCCTCCACCTGCATCTTTAATGAGGTCCAGGGATTTTTCATCACCCACACGCCAACCCGAAAGCGAAATTGTATCCCGAAGGCTGCGATTTTGGATCTCGATAAACTCATCGTAATATTCGCTTCCAGCGGGATCAAACATAATCTCGGACAGACGTACCTGTGAAAATACGGTTTCGGCCGTACCCGAAAGAAAAAGAAAAACCACCCCAATTAGGAGGATTCTCATCGCCTTCCCCTGCTGGCTAATCTAAATTGTGAGATACTCTCCTTGGAGGCAAACTATTTTACCCTTTGCAATCCGCATTCGGTAAACATTAAAAAAGGCATGAGAATGAAACGTTGCCCCCGATGAGCTTTCAACGTGGGTTACACACTTGTTTACAGGTGATGCTCTTTTTAAAAATTCAGCCCAGACCAAAATACATCCGCTATTTGGCCTCCCCTCCTCCTACAGCAGTCCCTTCCGACGGCGAATACTCCATTCAATTACAAAGAGAAAAATAATTACAGCCAGAAGCAGCCAGACATTCCAGAGCGTGTACGTATTTTCTGAAGAAAGCTCCCGACTTGAAAATTTCAGATCCTTTTTCAAACGGGACACATTCCGGGGAAGGTAAAATGTTCCAGATGTACGTGCAGAAATTTGTTGCAATAATTTTTCATTCATCCGTGTCTGCAAAAACTCAATCTGGAATTCTCCCGCGGAAAATTTACCGGACGCCGTACCTAATTTCATATCATTTAAGAATGCTGTCCCTTTGTATGTGTAGGTTCCCGCGGCCGGAATGCGAAATCTCCCCTCATATTTGCCGTTGCCAATATTATCCAATAAAAGGGTCAGGGTATCTTTTCCGCTTTTAACCCTTACTTTAAAATCAGCGCCATCCACAGGCTTAAAAGCCTTATCGTAAACCTGTCCCAGAAAAACAGCCTCTTCCCCACTCCGATAGATTTGCCGATCGGTTTTTAGTTGAACGGGTTTGGTTTCCATTCGCGTAGCCAGCCAACGGACTGTCCGCGTCAGGAATTTTTGCAGCACCTCGTCATTTTTCCCGATTCCCCACATCATCAGGTCCCATCGCCAGACATTTTCAAACATGAGCGCTACACTCTTCTCTTTCCCCACGTTTCGCACCAAAATGAGAGGCTTTTTAAACTGGACACTTGGCGGCAGTTTTGATTTTGCCGGATCCACAACCGCCAGAATCTTGGTTCCGGGAAGTGGTGAATAGTTCTGCAAATAGGTATCGACAGGGGGAAGATCCTGCCAAAGTCCAAGGGTCGTTTCCAGATTGTCCCCGACGCGCAGAATGTCCTCCACTTCTCCTGCAGGTGTCAGCTGAAGATAAACCTCGCGCAGCTGCCGCGGGGCCTGATCCACCTTGAAGGGAAGAACCGGTTGTAAGAAGCGAAGGTCGCTATTTTGCAGATTTTCCCCTTCGATAAAAAGCAGTGAATGCCTGGGCCCGACAAGCTTTTCATCCAAAAACTTCCGCAGATCCGAGCGTACTGTCCAGCGCGGAAAATCAATGAGTACAAATGCATCAAAATTTACGGAAAACCATTTTCGCGCTCTTGGAATGACGTAATAACCCCCGCCGCGTTTTTGCGCCAGAATCGTCACATCCATGTTTTTGTCGTCATCCAGAATCCGACGGACAAATTTTACATCGGGTGAGGGCCCGCCTGCCAGAATAAGCACCTTCAGCTTGCTTTTTAAAACCTTCACATAAAAGCTGCGCCGGTTGTTGATCCGGGTAAATTCGGACTTTAATCCGGAAATCGAAACCTCGTATTTTTGAAATCCTTCGCGGAGGGGGGTAAAAAACAGGTGCACAACCTCCTCCTGATTCGACGGCCCAAGGGTGAGCGGCTTTGAATCCAGCACTTTTCCCGCCTGCTTGAGAAAAACCATCACCTTTTGTCCTTCAAATCCGAAGTGGGTCACTACCACATCCACCGGAACCCTGTTTTTGGCATAAACCACTTCATTCGTCAGTACGCGGGCAATCAAAACATCCTTTTTCTCTGTGGGATCACCGATTCCGACCGTGTAAACGGGAACATCATAATTCTGTGCCAGGTAAACCGGATTTTCGCCCGTATTGTAAATGCCGTCCGAAATAAGAATAACCGCTGAAAAATAGTGATTGAGCAGGTTTTTCCGAACATCCTGCAGTGCCTGTGAAATATCGGTCCCATCCCCTGTAAAGCTCAAAGAGTCGATATTTAACTTTTGTATGGGTTTTGCATGAACAGAAAACGAAAAATAATGCAGGTTGCAGACCGGATCAATTTCCCCAAACACCTTATTTTTAAGGACAGATTTTGCAATATCCGAACGACGCTGGTTTCCATCTTTGATGGACATACTTCGGGATGTATCGATCAGAACGGCGATATCCGGTTTTTCCACAAAATGGCGAATAATGTGCAGAACCGGATGAAAGAGCAAAAGAATAATGAGCAGCAGCGCCACCCCCCGCACGATTCCAAGAAAAATTCTTAAACCTCTGGAGAGCGGCGGATAGGTTTTCCGATACAACCAGACGACCATAATCAGGGACAAAAGCGCGAATCCCGCCAACAGAACCGGACTCCCCTGAATGGAAAAACTCCAACTGACACTGCTGATCATTCCTGGCTCAACCCTCCGCCACTGCAGAACGAGACACCGGCAGTTTTAGCGATGGATTGGCATCCAGATCATAGGGGGATGAAATACCCTGCTCAAGGTAGAATTGTCCCGCTTTTGCAATCATGGCCGCATTATCTGTGCAAAATTCCGGCCCCGGCAAAAAAACCTCCACTCCACTTTTCTTTCCCATCTCGACAAAGGCCGCTCGCAGAGCAGAATTCCGTGCCACTCCCCCTGCCAGAGCTACCCTCTGATGCTTTAGCAAAACCAGTGCCTTTCGTGATTTTTCCACCAGGACATCTACCACGGCCTGCTGAAAACTGGCCACAATATCTGCAAGATGATCTCGAACAAATTCATCTTTTTGAGATTCAAGGTAGGTCAGCACGGCGGTTTTTAAACCGCTGAAACTAAAGTTCAAATTCCGGGAGCCCATCCAGGCCCTGGGGAATTTGACAAAATCGGGATTTCCGTTCTTTGCCAGCCGATCAATCTCGGGTCCGCCGGGATAATCCAACCCCAGAAGTTTAGCCACTTTATCGAAAGCCTCTCCCGCGGCATCATCGATTGTCTTTCCCATAATCGCATATTTACCCCAATTCTTAACATCCACCAACTGGGTATGCCCCCCGGACACAACCAGGACCAGAAAGGGCGGCTTCAGACGAGGATGTTCCAGAGCATTTGCAAAAATATGACCTTCAATGTGGTTTACGCCCACCAGAGGTTTCCCAAGGGCTGCGGCTATTCCTTTTGCCACGTTGAGGCCCACCAGAAGGGATCCAATGAGACCCGGGCCGTATGTGACAGCCAGGGCATCGATGTCGGTTTTTTTAAGGCTGGCCTCATCCAGGGCTTTTTGAATAATGGGCAGTATCGCCTGAATATGGGCCCGGGAAGCCAGCTCCGGCACAACCCCTCCAAACGCACGATGGACATCCAATTGAGACAAAATAATACTGGATTCAAGTTTGCCGTCAACCAGAACGGCAGCAGCCGTTTCGTCGCAGGATGTTTCTATTCCCAATACTTTCATAAAATTACTTTCGGATCTCCCGCGTTTTTCTCCCTATTCCACAATCACCTTGAAGGTGTGTGGAAAAGCATTTGAAAAACGCGTTTCGGGCGGCAATTCGATAATAGCCTTATAGTTGCTCCGCCCTGCTTCTCTCTGTTTATAATCGATGTAGACGTTAATATCTTTTGTCGTAATCGTATCCAGTAAACTCACCCCGCCTTCGATAGTAACAGAGATTGTGGACGGAATAACCCGTACCTGTTTGTTCTTTGGCGCATGAACCAGATGAACGGGAATGTCTTTAATGGTTTTTTCACCCAATTGCTGGACATCAATCTGATAATGAACGACTTCCGGAACAACAGACACAAATTTATTGCGAATATTTTGCAGACGCACATTTCCTGAAATATCGGACTTCACATGACTAAAAAATAATTTTTGGGTATAAATGACATTCAGCGTATCCACCACACCCTTTGGCCCGGAAACATGTACAACAGAAGGCTCGGTTTTTATTGCACCCACAATGGTGTACCCGGGTTCCAGAGAAACAGACACATTGGGAACCACCCGAATATTTTTTTCGGATTTCCGTTCCAATCTGATCACAACGGTATCGGGCCGGATAATCTGAACCACCTGAACGGAAAGTGTGGGAGGAATTTCCACCATTTCGGGACGAAGGCGAAAAATAGCCAGTCTCCGGTAGCGCGAGAGGTCCAGGCGTATTTTGCGGTCAGAACTTTTAAGCGCAAACAGGGATTTCCCCTTTCCCCGAAATTTGACCAGTACTTCCTTGGGATAATTGTTAACGATCAGATAATTCGACCGCACATTAACCGGAACAATTCTTACTGGAATATTGTATTCATAGGTATCCTCAAGAGACACATAAAACCAGAGTAAAATGGCAAAGGCCAAAATAAACAATTTTATCTGGTAATCCACAAAAATTTTTCGAAAGATCGTAACCATGAAGGATATACCCAAACTTTAAAACACGTTTGCCAAAGAGACACTTCGCTTCCAATAATCCTTATTTTTTCAAAACGATTCTTCGCTTCCGGTTGGATTGTGTAATGGCCTGGCCATAGCTCACATCCCCATTATCAATACGAATGTTAAAGCCGCAATCCGGATTCGTGCACACCCAGGCCTTGTACATTATCGTTGCTCCATCCCGTCCATAATCAGACAACGGTACCAACACACCACTGCTGCATTTTTGGCACTCCGGAAAAACAATTTCGTCCATCCTCACCTCCACAAATTTAAGAATTCACACATTTGAACACGTTTAACAGAGGGCTTCATGAAAGAAGGTTCGTGTGTGAACTATCCGCCTTTTTACTATTCCCAACCAATTTTTTGAAATTTAACGATTTTTATCTGAAAAAGCAACTATTTTTCTATTGATTTTTAAAAGGTTGCCGGCAGGTAATTTGGGACAGATACGGGAACCCGCGGACAGGCGAACCCTGCTAAATAAGAAGTCCTGTCAAAACAGCAACGGCGTTCCCGAAAATCAACGTTGGCCAATCAAATTCTCCCCTGAGGAGCACTCGTGCCCCAAAAACAATCAAAACTCCCAACCAGAACCATCCCCCCAGGAATGCGAAAAGCACCAGAAGAAATCGCTCCACATATCCGGGGACCCGCTCTCTAAATTCGGGAAAAACCAAGTTTTTTCTTTTTTTCTTTTCCAGACGGGAATTAATGAATTGCTGGACATAAAAAACAAGAGGCGCAAGCGCAAAAACAGCAAAAACAAAACCGGAGAGCTGAATAACCAGTGTTCGATCGGAATAAAAGGGCATAGAATAATCGATGTGAAGGGTCGTGTGTATGCCCAAAAAGAAAACCGTTACCAGCCAGATTGTGGCAAAATGCAGGAACTGATCAAAAAGAAAAAGAAAAATATTATCTTTTAAAACCGTCTGGGTGATCCAGATTTTTCCGGAATCATAAAAGACATGTGAGATAAAAAGAATAAAAAGTACCAGCCAAAACGAGGGATACCCCAGAAAAGGGATGGTAAAAACCATATTCATCACGGCACAAATGGAGACATGCAAAAGAATTCCCCATTTGTACTTGTTTTTATAATGGAAAATGGTATCCGTTTGCAGAGGAAAATCCCCTACCAAATGGGCCAAAACAAGCAGCCAGAAAAGATCCATAGAATACCCTGACTCGCCAGAGGTGGATTCAATCAGAATTTAAAGAAAACAGGATTGCGGTTTTCAGAAACTCATTAAAAAGGAAAAGCCGTCTCAAGGATAAACACCGCTGGACGGCTAAACGCAACACGTGCGAGAAGACATCTTATTTTTTGACAACCCATACTTTGACTTTTGCTTCCACTTCGGTATGCAGTTTTACGGGTACTGAATAAATGCCCAGAACCTTAATGGGTTCATCCAAAACAATTTTCCGCTTATCTATTTTGAACCCTTTTTCTTTGAGGGCATCTGCAATATCCTGGGAGGTTACCGAACCGAATAATTTATCTTCTTCACCCACAGAAACCGAGATGGTCACGGAAACATTGTTCAGTTTGGCGGCTTCCTGTTCGGCTGCCTTTTTCTCCCGATTTTTTTGCAACTCCAGGGTCTTCTTTTCCTGCTCAATTCGTTTGAGATTTCCGGGGGTTGCTTCCAGGGCAATTCCTTTTGGAATAAGGTAATTCCGGGCATATCCATTTTTAACCGTTACAATGTCACCAACCGTGCCAACCGACTCCACATCTTGCTTCAAAATAACTTTCATGTTTACTCTGCTCCTCACATTAGTTTGATTGATCTGCAACAAAAGGAATCAAGGCTAAATGCCGTGCGCGTTTAATCGCTTTGACCAATTGACGCTGATGATGGGCGCATGTTCCCGAAATTCGGCGAGGAATAATTTTACCCTGTTCGGTTGTAAACCTTTGAAGCAATTTTTCATCTTTATAATCAATATACTCGATTTTGTTTTCGCAAAAACGACAAATCCGCTTTTTTTTCATACGAATCAATTTTAAAACCTCCTATTTCTGTTGACACCCAATCTATCTGTCGGATACCAGCCCTATTCCCCCGCAGGAACTTCAGCTGGCTCCGTATCCGTTTTTTCCTGAACCTTTTCCTCGGCTGCTTTAGGCGTTTCGCGCCGACTGGAATTGTTTGCTCGGGAATAATGCTTTTTATAGGATCCCCCGAACTTCTTGAAATCCGTAATTTTCCCTTTTTCCAACTGCTTGAGAGCCTTTTCATCCAATCGAACCGTTAGATCCCGCATAATGGTCTCATTCAACCGGAATTCCTTTTCCAGATGAGGCAGGGCTTTTCCATTTGAGTCGTAGAGAAAATAAATGTAATACCCGTATTGTTTCTTCTTGATTTCGTAGGCCAGGCGCTTTTTGCCCCAATGGTCTACTTTACGAATCGATCCGCCCTCATCCGTAATCATTTTTTGGATTTTATTCACCAACTCCTCAATCTTCGATTGGTCCAATTGAGGATCCACGATAATCGTTGTTTCGTACAAACGCTGCTCCATTTAAACCTCCATTTTAGACGCGCGTAACCCGCTTGTTAAAATCCTACTCTCTTTTTCGATTGTATTTGTTCATTGCTGTTTCTATGCCATCCACTACAAAACTGATCGCTGCTTCAACCGCAATGGGAATAATTTGTTCCAAAAGCGTTTTTTCTTCCCGTGAGAAATCGGAAAGAACAAACGTGATCCAATTATCAATGGGAGCCTCTCGACCGATCCCCACCCTTAACCGAGGAAAATTCTTGGTTCCAAGATGGGACATTATTGAGGCTAACCCATTGTGCCCCCCATCACTTCCCTGTTTGCGAATACGAATCACACCCAGTGGAATTTGAAAGTCATCAACAATCACCAGAATATGTGAAAGATCACTTTTGTAAAACTGAACCGCCTGGCGAACGGCCAACCCACTGTTATTCATAAAGGTTAGTGGCTTAATCAGTGCGACTTTTTTCTCTTTAATCCGGCCGCTGGCTTGAAGATAATCTCCCCGGCCTTGCTTGAAAGTCAATCCCAGCTCTTCCGCAAGGCGATCCAGCACCATAAACCCCACATTATGGCGTGTGTTTCGATACTTTCTTCCCGGGTTACCGAGCCCAACGATCAAATAACGGGACTCTGTGTCATTAATCATATTTCAAACGCTGCGAGTGATGGCGGTGCCAACCCGAAATAAAGCGCCTCACGCGGGATCTATTCCCCTTCCTCGGTCTTTTCTTCTTTACCGTGAATCACTTCCGGTTCAGCCTCTTCTTCACCCACACCCTCTTCTTCGGCAACGACCTCTTCCTCAACCTTCTTCGGGTGGCTGACGGAGGCAACCGTATGTTCCGGATCGGTTAAAAACTCCACATTTTCCATCTTCAGATCGCCAATCGTAACGCTGTCACCAATATTAAGATGACTGATGTCGATTTCAATATTTTCCGGAATATCTTTTGGCAAACAAGAAATTTCCACTTCCCGCAACTGGTGTTCCAGTATTCCGCCAAAATCTTTTACACCAATAGCCTCTCCAACGAGAACAATGGGTACTTTCATGGTGACCTTTTCGGAAGCCTTAATTCCCAGAAGATCCACATGGACGATCTCGTCCGTTACCGGATCGACTTGCACTTCGCGTACGATACAGGCCTTTTTCCGCCCCTTACCCACCACCAGATCAAAAATATTGGCGCCGGCCAGCAAGAGGTGTCGGAATTCCTTGGCATCCAGTGTGATCAACCGTGAATCCTTGTGTGCGCTATAAAAAACGGCAGGAATTTTTCCCGCTTTTCGAAGTTGCTTTAATTGGGATTTGGTCCCCTTTTCGCGCAAATCCGCTTTAATAACTGCCTCAGACATACAAAATCTCCCTTCTTACTTTTCAATATCAAATAGAATACTAATGGATTCTTCTTTATGAATTCTTTCGATTGCCTGCGAAAAGATCGGAGCCACAGACAATATTTTGATTTTGTCAATCATTTTCTCTTCCGGAATCGGAATGGTATCCGTTACCACCATTTCATTAATTGGAGAGGTTTCAATCCGTTCAACAGCGCCTCCCGAGAGAAGCGGATGCGTACACGCCGCGTAAATCTGCCTGGCACCCTTTTTCTTCATGGCGGCCGCTGCTCCCACGAGTGTTCCGGCCGTATCGACCATATCATCAACAATCAAAACATTCTTGTCGCGTACCTCGCCGATAATATGCATCACTTCGGCCACGTTGTGTTGGGGCCGCCGCTTATCCACCAGGGCCAATTGAGCCCCAAGCCGTTTGGAATAGGCGCGGGCCATCTTAATGCTTCCGATATCCGGAGAAACCACCACCAAATTGTCTATGCTTTTTTTACGAAAATACTCCACAAACACATACGAGGAATACAGATGATCCAGAGGAATATCGAAAAATCCCTGGATCTGCGGCGCATGCAAATCCATGGTCAGGACGCGGTCCGCACCGGCTGTTGTAATCAAATTAGCCATCAACTTTGAAGAAATGGCCACACGCGGCTGATCTTTTCGATCCTGCCGGGCATACCCATAATAAGGGATAACCGCCGTTACGCGCCTGGCTGAAGCCCGTTTGGCCGCATCGATCATAATCAGCAGTTCCAATATGTTCTCTGCCGGCGAGCAGGTGGGTTGAATCAGAAAAACATCCGCACCGCGAATATTTTCCACATACTTCACCCATATCTCACCATCACTGAATCGGCGGATCGAGAGCGCTTCCAACGGCCGATTTAAACTCTCAGCAATTCGCTCTGCCAGTGCCGAATTGGCAGTCCCGGAAAATAGTTTTAAATCATTATTTGTTGTCATTTAATCTTCCCAGTTACACTCACAAATCGTCCCAAACCCTTAAAAAAGACAACGAATAAACCTAACCCTTTAACCGCTGTTTTATGAGAATCGTTTATTGGACTGCGATATTTTCCTGTTCTTCTTTTGGGGTTTCTTCATGTACCTCATCATTGAGTACTTTTTTGTAAGCATCTAAGACCACGCGTTGGATTTTGAGACGGAAGGCATTTGTAATAGGATGAGCAACATCTTTGTATGAGCCATCTGATAGCCTTCGTGCGGGCATGGAAACAAACATGCCGTGGTTCCCTTTAATAATACGCAGCCCATGCACAACAAACACATCGTCAAATATAATATTCACATAGGCTTTCAGGCGCGCTTCTTCCAACGGGGTAATGCTTACTTCGGTTATTTCCATTTTCTTCTCCCTGTTTTTTTAATGGTTTCCCTCTTAACCAAATATTACAGCATATTTATTCAGAAAAACCGAAGAAAGCGACTAAAGCAATTCCCGATAAGGACGCACAAAAAACTTCTGATAAGGATGACTGTCAAATAACGTAAGGGCTTCTTGAGCCATTTTCTCTTGATCAAAGAGTCCAAAAAATGCAGAACCGCTCCCCGATAGACTGGCAAAAGAACTTCCCGCCTGCAAAAGCCGCCGTTTTATCTCCCGGAACTCCGGATAGGTTTCAAAAATAAGCGGCTCAAAATCATTCCTAAAAAACAGAGGAAGCTCCTGTAAAAAAAGCTGTTCCACAAAGTAACTGCTTAATTTAATATATTTTTTGGCCTTTGTCAAGTTAATTTTAAGATTCTTGTAGGCCCATTCTGTCGAAACAGACCGGTTGGGATAGAGAATGACGCCGTAAAAATCCCAGCTTTTCGGCAAGGGTTGTAACTCATCCCCAATCCCGTAGGCAATGGCTGCCCCCGGATTAAGAAAGAAGGGAACATCTGCTCCCAATTCCCTGGCAAGTATGGCCAAGTCGTGATTACTGAGATTCAGGCCCCACACGCGATTCAGCAAACGAAGCGCAGCCGCTGCATCTGTGCTGCCGCCTCCGAGTCCCGCTCCCATGGGAATTTTCTTGGCAATCCGAATCCGGCATCCTGCTGACACCCCTGCCTTTTTTCGCAAAAGCTCTGCCGCCCGATAGCAGATATTGGCCTCACCCCGGGGCACGCCCGGTTGATCCGATTCAACAAAAATAGCACTCTCGGCTTCAGACACCGAAACTTCGTCACATAAATCCACAGACTGAAAAATGGTTTCGATTTCGTGATACCCGTTCGGACGTTTCCCCAGAATTCTCAGTCCGATATTGATTTTGGCACATGCTCTCGCAATCAGGGGGGACATTTGAATTCATTCTCCTTAACGTGACTTTCGGCGCGGACTTTCCTGGTTTTAGTGTAAAAAATTTCCCGCAATAAATCAAGTAGTTTTCATTATTAGTCCTTGATTTTTACCCAAACTTATGTTAAATTTTTGAAAATCAAGTCAGTGGAAAAACGGGCCTCTTGAATAAACTGAAAAAAATGAAAAAAGCATATTTTATTTCCGACTTGCATGTAGGGTCACATGACCAGGAAAATGAAATTCTTAAAGAAAATTATTTACGATCCTTTTTCAGATTTCTAAATAGGGAAAGTGATTTTGCCCTTTATATTGTCGGGGATCTGTTTGATTTTTGGTTTGAATACCAACACGCGATTCCCACCTATTACCAACATATTCTATCAAAATTGATGCTGCTTCGGGAAAAGGGGGTTCCGATTACCTTCATTTCAGGAAACCATGACTTCTGGATGCGGGATTTTTTTGAGAAACACATGGGAATTCGGACGTTCCACGGTGTTCATACGGAAACCATTCTGGGAAAATCGTTCTATTTTTTTCATGGTGACGGCATTGTTGAGAAGGACGTCGGTTACCGCACGCTAAAGCGAATTCTGCAGCACCCCCTGGTTATCTGGCTCTACCGGTGGATTCACCCGGATGTGGGCATTCCGATTGCCCGATACGCCTCCCAGCTCAGCCGCAATCATTACGTACTTGCAGCCGAGGAAGCCGCTGCAGAGGACGCCGAATACATTGCCTACGCCGAAGACCAATTTCAAAAGGGATATGATATTGTTGTTATGGGACATACGCACCGCCCAATGATTCACAAACAGGCGGACAAAATCTACATCAATCTGGGGGATTGGCTGGTTCATTTTACATACGCTGTTTTCGACGGCGAAACGTTGCAGCAAAAAACATGGCGTCTTGAAGAGGATGCCTGACGGGGAGAAGCGGCTTTTTCAGGAACTCTTTACCGCCTCCGGCGTTTTAAATTCAGTCAAAATAGACGATCAAATTGGAATTCACGTTTTAATCAAAAAGGGAAAATTTTTCATTTATGCGACGCAGATTACGATCAAGCGAAAATCGGTCATCGATTTTTTCATTTAAAAAGGAATCACTCCAAAAAAATAAATTGGCACTAATCGGAGGCGGAATTGCACTGATTGTGCTCATTTTGGTGATCTGGTACGGAATCTACATTATTAAGGGATTACCACCCCTCACCGAACTGGAACATTACGAGCCCAAACTGGCCACCAAAATTTATTCTGCTGATGGCGTGGTAATTAAGGAGCTTTATACCCAGAAGCGGGAAATCGTCCCTTTAAAGGATATTCCCGATAACATGAAAAAGGCGCTTATCGACACGGAAGACCGGAAATTCTGGAATCACTGGGGATTCGATCTGAAACGAACGATCAAAGCGGTTCTCATCGATATCGTGCACATGTCCAAAAAGCAGGGAGGCAGCACCATTACCCAGCAATTGGCCCGGGAGCTTTATTTGAACAAAAAGAAGCAATGGACACGAAAACTCAGAGAAATGATTACGGCGGTTCAAATAGAGCGTCACTATTCGAAGCCTGAGATTCTGGAAATGTACCTGAACCACGTGTATTACGGACACGGCGCATACGGGATAAAAGCCGCTGCGAAATATTATTTTAATAAAGATGTAAAAGATTTGACGATTGACGAATGCGCGATGTTGGTAGGACTTCTTCGGTCTCCCGCCCGGTACTCCCCCATCAACCATATGGAGCGCGCCATTCGAAGGCGAAATGTTGTTCTTTACATGATGTACACCAACGGCGACTTGACCCGGGAACAGTACGAACAGGACATCAAAAAACCCATTATTCTGGCACAGGGCGGAAATCAATCAGATACGGACATTGCCCCGTATTTTACTGAATGGATTCGACAGAAACTGGAAGCCAAATACGGAATGTCTCTCTACACGAATGGCTATAGAATTTACACGACTCTGGATACCCGGGTCCAGGCGGCCGCTGAAGAAGCTGTCCGCAAGCATTTACCCGTGGTACAGGCACGGGTGATCCGCAACATTTTATGGAAACACAAGGAAAAAGATATTCTTTCAAAATTTATTACCGACCCGGATTCCCTGAAAAAGGTCTTAAAAGATAAAGCCCTGACCGATTCCTTATTAAGGGAGTATGCAAAAGTGCAGGTCGCCCTCATTGCTATTGAACCGGATAACGGCCACATCCTTGCAATGATTGGCGGACGCGATTTTAAAGAATCCAAATTCAACCGTGCCATTCAAATGAAGCGGCAGCCCGGATCGGCATTTAAGCCCTTTATTTACACGGCTGTCATCGACAACGGCTACCCGCCCACATATGAGGTTTTGAATCAACCCGTTGTCCTTTTTATGCCCGATGGCACCCGCTGGATTCCCCACAATTACGATCACTCACAAGGCGGGCCGACGACCCTCCGGGAGGCCTTGCGCCGCTCCCTGAATTTGGTCAGCGCACGGCTTTTGCAGGAAGTCGTTAAACCGTCGATCGTGGTGGAATATGCTCATCGGATGGGAATTCACACGCCGCTGCAAGCGGTGGATGCCTTGGCGCTGGGAACATCGGAAGTAAGACCCATTGATATTGCATCGGCTTACAGTGTATTTCCTGACCTTGGGGTTCACGTGGATCCAATCGCCATTACAAAAATCGAGAATCGAAACGGGGAAGTCATCCAGGAATACACGCCTAAAAGCAGCGAGGTGCTGTCGGCTACCACCTCCTACATTATGACGTCCATGCTGCAGACGGTTATTGACCACGGGACAGGCGTTTCGGCACGAACCGTGTACCAATTTACCCGGCCGGCCGGTGGAAAAACCGGAACCACGGACAATTACACCGATGCCTGGTTTGTGGGATTTACTCCGCAAATTTCGGCTGCCGTCTGGGTGGGTATTGATGACCCCTCGATGACGCTGGGCCCGGGACAAACCGGTGCTCAGGCGGCCCTGCCCATCTGGGCACGTTTTATGAAGGTGGCTCACGATACCCTGAATTTGCCGGTTAAGGATTTTACGATGCCCCCGGGGGTTGTCCGGGTAAAAATTTGTGCCGACAGTCACAAATTGGCCACCGAATACTGCCCCCACACGATGGAGGAGGTGTTTCCGAAGAATCTGGCTCCCACGGAACCCTGCCCCATTCACACGGGTGGTATGAGCAAATCGAAACAGGAAAAACGCCCCAAGAAGAAACGAATCATTTTTTAGATACTTGAAGGCCCCGGCACTTTAAATGTGTCGGGGCCTTTTCTTAAAAGCGGATTGGAACTTTCAGTCAGAACATGCCCCTTCCAAGGGGGACTCTTGCCGTCCAGGCAATCGGGCAAAATATTTCACCCTAAGGCCCAACACTCTCACAAATTAGTAACTTACCGCAGCAACAGCATTTTCTTCATCCAGATTCGTTGTCCGGCTTTCATCCGATAAAAATACACCCCGCTGGGAACAGGGTTTCCGGAGGCATCCCGTCCGTTCCACTTCACACGGTGGGTTCCGGCACCGTACCGGCGATGAGCCACTATCCGTATGTTTCGCCCCAGCGCATCGAAGACCACTATTTCCACCGGAACCGTTCGCGGTACGCTAAATTCAATTTCCGTTACCGGATTAAAGGGATTGGGGTAATTCTGATGCAGCGCAAATGTCGGAGATTGAGTTGACTTCTCGGCCACAACCGTGGGAACCGGAACCACCGGAACAATCACCCGCGAAGGAGCCTGCGTTCCCATAAAAACGGTGTTGTGAGCGGTTAACGTATCCGGGTCATTCCACAGGGGGCCGCCGGTGTTGGTGTTGACATCAAATCGGGGATAATTGCTGGATGACACCGCGACCATCATCCGATGGCCCGAATTAAATACAATGGCCGTCGGCGGCAGCGTAATTTCCACAGAATCCATTTGACCCGGCGTCAGAAAAGCCATAT
The DNA here is from genome assembly GCA_013151735.1 of Calditrichota bacterium. Classification (NCBI taxonomy): domain Bacteria; kingdom Pseudomonadati; phylum Calditrichota; species Calditrichota bacterium. The sequence goes on from JAADHR010000083.1 coordinate 23,372, forward strand.
CCGATTCTCGATCGCCGTGGCGGAAACGGGCTCTGGCAATGGCATCGGTTACCAGCATCTGACGGCCGTCCGGGTACACATCGATCAGCTTGAGGGTAAAATCCGTGTCCTTGCGATTGCTGGCAATGTAGAGTTTTGCCGTCACATACCCCTCCACCCAGAGCGGAGTCTGAAGAACAGGCGTTTGGAAAAGAAGCACATCCGTCCGATTCGTTACATTCCGTTGGTCACGGGGGCCTGCGGGAATGGTCAAATTGTTACCGCCCACTGTAGGTACCGGATTTCGGGGATCAAAATCGTACGAAAGGCTGTCTTTTTTAAGATCGATTGCCCGGCTGAGCGCCCCATTTCTTTCCAGATAAAAGGCGGATCGAATGCGATTGGGATGGGGCCATTCGTTCTGGACCATCCACTGACAGCCAATCTCATCCGTGCGATCCGGATCTCCCATTAAATAATACTGTACCCGGGACTGAGACAACACCCCATTTTGCTTGCCTTTAAGCCAGTAATCCAGCCAATTGGTCAGAAATAAAATGCCGGTAAACGCACTTTTCGGGTACTGCAGCTCCCCAACCGGATCACCCGTGGCCGTTTTCATGTGCGTCCAGGGTCCCATAATTAAGAATTGGGGTCCGGCTTGAGGTTGATTTTGCAGATCGTGAAATTCTGCCACGGGTCCTTCGGAGAAACAATCGTACCATCCGCCCATATGAATAATGGGTGCCGTGATGATGTGCGAACGGGTGTGAAGATTCATCAGGTCCCAGAGTGAATCGTAAAAGCGGTTGCTTCCGAAAAATTCAATCATGTAACCGGAACCCTGGGCATGAATCCAATTTTCCACCAGGGATTTTCGGAATTCGCCTCCGGGGAAAACGACCTGATGATAAAAATCGGACGGCGCTACAATAGCAATGGCACATTTCAGGGCCGGATGAGCTGCCCCAACTGCCCAGTAGGTGGTAATTCCCCGGGCAGAGCCACCCAGCATCCCCACTTTTCCATTGCTCCAGGACTGGTGAACAATCCAATCAATTGTGTCGTAACCATCCTGAAGCGGGCCCCACCCATCCGTTAAAAAGGTGGAGTCAACCCCCTGGGACGCAAATCGGCCGCGGCAGTCCTGATCAACAAAAACGTACCCCTGGCTGACCCACATCTGAACCAGGCTGCTGCTGAAGTTATCATGCGCCTTGTTGTAGGGCGTTCGGTAAAGAATGACCGGGTGCGAAAGCGTATCATCCGGAGCGTAAATATCCGTGGAAAGTAAAACCCCGTCGCGCATGGGAACCATAACGGTCGTTTTCTCGGCCAAAAGAATAGCCGGTAAGAATAACAAGAACAAAACAAAAAAAGTACTTTTCTTCATGGGACGGTTCCTTCCTTTTAGATACGGTTCCCGGATCGGGTCCAGCCAAATTAAATTTTTTCGGGGATCAAAATCTCTTCTAATAATTCCTTTACCCCGGGCGTCCAGTCAAAATCACTCAACTCTTTACGACCAATCCATCGAACGGCTTGTGCATCCGATTGGGCTGCCGGTTTTCCCTTCTCCAATCGACACAAAAAACTCACCAACACGTAATGATATTCCACGCGTCCCTGGTGATCCCGAAAAATCCGGTCGAACACACCCAGTATGCCAGTCACTGAAACGTCAATCCCGCATTCTTCCCGTACTTCTCTTTTCACGGCGTCCCGGACAGGTTCTCCCAGATGAACAGCTCCTCCGGGCAAACTCCACTGTCCCTTGCCTGGGTTCGTGCCGCGCTGAACCGCCAGCACTTCTTTTTGATCATTCAAAACCACTCCGCTCACAGCCGGAATGGGATACTCCGGATAATTTCGTCGCATTCTCATTTTCTCTTTGACGGGGTCAACCGCATTCCTTTCAGGAGAGAATCCGAGCCAAAAAGCTCCTTTCCTGGATCATGGCATTTTCGGGGCAGATTTCATCGCAACAGAGACAATTGATGCATTTTTTGTAATCAATCACCGGTATTTTGTTTACCAGCCTCATCGCATCCACCGGACAATTTTCCACACAAATACTGCAGCCAATGCATTTTTTAGGATCGGCTGCCGGACGTGTCCAGAGAACCCTGCCCAGGGCTTTTAAAATCGGCTTGGGAATCACTCGAATTTTCCAATTGGACGGCAGTTTAAAATCGGGTATCCGGAGCGATTCCAAATCGGGAACAGAGGTTTCAATGGCCTTCCACCCGGTCGCTCCTGTCCCCCGCTCGCGGGCTTCCCGAACGGTTGGAAGGGATTCGGGAGAATATCCCATCAGGAAAGAGGCAACTACATCCAGAGCCACGGCATCCGTGCTGGCAAAAATCAACCCCACTTTTCTGCTTTGCCCGGCTGCCGGACCGTTGCCCTCCATGCCGATAATTCCATCCATTATGGAGAGTGTGGGGCGGGTCAGTTCGTACACATCGAGCAAAATCTTTGCAAAATCGGCCGGGTGCGGAGCCAACCGGTGAAAATCCCCTTTTTGCAACCCCGGCAGCGTCCCGTACATGTTCTTAACGGCGCCCGTGAATAGCATCAGGTTGTGGGTTTTGAATTTTGGAAGATTGATGACCACATCGGCGTCTTCCACCCATTTTGACAGGAAGTACCGCCGGCCGTTTTTCACTTTCAGCGAAAGAGCACCCGTTTCAAATGAAACCAGCTCGGCGCCTACCCTTTCGGCCACCTCCAGAAAACCGGACACTTTCCAGAATCGTTTGATCCCCCGAATGGAACCGGACGGACTGTCGCCAATCCACACCTGCCCGCCTGCTTCCTGAACCAATCGAGCCACAGCTTCCACAACTGCCGGGTGGGTAGTTACTGCCTTTTCGGGAGGGTGAGCCGCAAGCAAATTCGGTTTCAGAAGCACGCGATCTCCCGGACGGACAAACGCCTCTATCCCGCCCATTTCGGAAAGCACCTTTCGAATGGCGTTTTCCACCTCAGGAAGTGAATAAGATGAACAGGAATGAACGGCCACAAAGGCCTTCTTCTGCCCTGAGGATGCGCGGTTGGTTTGATGAGAATCGGAATGTATGGCTGTTGTCTGATGTTTACTCAAAACGTCACCCGGAAACAGATTAGGTTCTTGTATTCCACCATTCATTACAACGCGTAAATGCTGACAGTGCAAATGCCAAAATTTTTGATCCGCACAGTCGCGGCAATGAAAAAAGCACCAAGGGACTCATCGGATAATTATTTTAGGTGGCAGGGGGTTTGAAGCGCTTTTTAATATAAAGTGTCCAGGGAATGCGTTTTTCGTACCGAATCTGGTAATCCCACTTTTTGGGAGCCTTCGTCTTCAAATAATCCCGAACGCGGTGCAGGTGCGTTTCCTCGGAAGCCATGATGGTCAGAATTTCTCCACCTGTTCGATCGGTTTTCAATTTCCTGGCCGTTTCCAAAACCTTATCGAGAACAGATTCCGGTTTTTCTTCTTCACGAATATCAATTGTTGCCACCTTTCAGGCCTCCTTCTTCACCTCAACTTCGCGAATTACAAAGGACTTGGTCGGACATTTTGCCACGGCCGTATCGTAATCCTCCCATTTGGACGGGATGACCGGAAGATTAATGTCGCGATTCATAGTGACTACACCCGACGGAGTAAATTTGGGATTCGCACACAGCCCACAACCCGTACAGCCGACGCTGCATACCGACGTCACGGCTTTTCCACGATCGTGAGACACACAGGCGACGTACACCGCCTGGCTTTTGGGGATAAGCTGCATAATACCCTTTGGGCAGGCTTCCACACACAGACCGCATCCCGTGCATTTTTCATCAAAAACCACCGGGAGGCCGTTATCATTCATGGCCATGGCATCGTAAGGACAGGCCTCCACACAAGAACCCAATCCCAGACAACCGTACTCACACGCCTTATCCCCTCCGCCCAATTGGGCCGCGACATTACAATCCCTAATTCCTTCATAAATATATTTTCGTTTGGCCTCTTCAAAGCCGCCGCCGCACTTGACCACGGCGATGCGCTCCTCAACGGCTTCCGCCTCCACGCCCAAAATAGCAGCCACTTTGTCTGCAATCGCCTGACCGCCAACCACACAAAGATTAGGGGGAGCATTTCCCTTAACCACGGCCTCTGCATAAGCAGAGCAGCTTGGAAATCCGCAGCCTCCACAATTTGCCTGAGGCAAAACCTCGTCTATTTCTTCCACACGGGGATCAACTTCTACCGCAAATTTTTTGGACGCATACGCAAGTGTCGCCCCAAAAAGCAGACCCAATCCGCCCAATCCAAGAATAGAAGCCAGTACAATCGGGTTCATACACATCCTCCACTCACACAAACCGAAAAATCCCGGTAAATTTCCGAATCCGGGTTAAAGCAATTTATGATTTTTATTTTTCGATTTCAAGCGCAATTTGTTCTTTTTTGGAAATACACCCCTTTTTATCAGGTCTTGTCGCATTACATCATCCAATAATTGGAGTGGCCTACCTGAAGATGATCCATTCCAATCCCGTCAATCGGGGCCCCGCACCGCGGACATTTTCCGTTGACCATGTGATTTTCCACCACTTCAAATCCAAACCGGCGAATCAGGAGTTTTCCGCACTTGTAACAATACGTATTTTCGCCTTCGTCGCCGGGCACATTTCCGCTGTACACATACCGAAGTCCCTCCTCAAGCCCAATTTTTCGGGCTCTTTGCAATACCCGCACATCCGTCGGCGGAACGTCCGTCATCTTGTAGTTTGGAAAAAACCGGCTGATATGCCAGGGGGTTTCGACACCCAATTCATCCCGGATAAATCGGGCAATTTTATGAAAATTTTCATCGTCATCGTCATATCCCGGAACCACTAACGTGGTCACCTCCAGCCAAATGCCCAATTTCTTGTAGGCCTTGAGCGATTCCAAAAGGCGATCCAGACGCGCCCCAATCTTTTTCTTGTAGAATTGTGGATTGAATCCCTTTAAATCCACATTCGCCGCATCCAGATAAGGACTGATATGCTCAAGCGCCTCTGGCGTAATGTAACCATTTGTAATAAAAAGATTCAGGATTCCATTCTCGTGGGCAAGTTTGGCCGTTTCATAGGCATATTCATAAAATATCGTGGGTTCAGTATAGGTGTAAGCAATGGATTTGCAGCCGTAACTCTTTGTCAATTCAATAATTCGATGAACCGGAAGATGCTCTCCCGGGAAATCCGAGGGTTGAATATCGTGGCTTGATTTCCGAAACGCATTGAGTTGAGAGATATCCCAATTCTGACAAAACTGGCAGCGAAAATTGCATCCAACCGTTGCAACCGAAAAGGCTCTTGAACCGGGAAAAACATGAAAAAGCGGCTTTTTTTCAATCGGATCCACGTGAACGGCCACGGCCTTCTCGAAAACAAATGTGTATAAACGCCCATCAATATTTCCCCTGACACCGCACACACCCATCCGGCCCTCAGGAATCCGGCATCGATGCTGACAAAGATTGCAGCGAACCACCTTATTCCCAATGGGATTCCAGAACATGGCCAATCGTTTTCCGTTGTGCGATTCGTACATAAGAAACCCTCTTTCTTTCTGTATTTTTCAGTTTTAAATATAAGAATTTTTTTGGGTTAAATCAAGATTGGATTCGGCGAATATTTCTTTGATATCTGTCGCAAAAAATGCCGTTGCCCAATGTTGGAAAATGGCGCATGAAAAACGGGGCGAATCAAAAAAATAATATTGATAATCATAACAATTCTTATTATATTATTACAGAATTTGAAACCCAAAAAAGAACCCTCAAAATGAAAGGAAAAAATGATGAGTGTATTGGTCACCAAAGAAGCACCCGATTTTACGGCAACGGCTGTTATGCCTGATGGTTCGTTTAAAGAGGATTTTAAACTATCCGATTACAAAGGGAAATATGTCATTCTTTTCTTCTATCCCCTTGATTTTACGTTCGTATGTCCAACGGAAATCATTGCGTTCGATCATCGTCTGGAAGAGTTTAAAAAGCGAAACTGCGAAGTGATTGGCGTATCCGTGGACAGTGCCTACTCGCACTACGCATGGAAAAATACCCCTGTGGATGCCGGCGGTATCGGTCAGATTCGCTATCCGCTGGTTTCGGACATGACCAAGGAGATTTCCGCAGCGTACGATGTTCTTATTCCGGCCGGCGTCGCTCTCCGAGGTCTTTTTTTGATTGACAAAGATGGGATTGTCCGCCATCAGTTGGTAAACGATCTTGGACTGGGACGAAACATCGATGAGGCCCTTCGAATGCTCGAGGCCCTGCAATTTTCCGAAACCCACGGTGAGGTTTGCCCCGCCAATTGGGAGGAAGGGAAAGAGGGCATGAAAGCCGATGCAAAGGGCGTGGCTGTTTACCTGAAAACACACGCCGCCGAACTTTAAATTAGGCAAACCTCAAGAACAAAGCCTGCCTGTTTTTCCGGCAGGCTTTTTGGTTTTTGGGGCACATAAAATCAATCCAACCCAATAAATCCTAAAAACCCGGAAACTGCTTAATCATCCACACCCATGGCCTTCAAATTGTTAAAACTGATTTTTACGGAATCAAAAGGATCCCGCTGGTGCAGGTCCTGTTCCACAATGTACCAGACCACACCCGCCTCTTTTGCTCGCTGAATAATCCGGGGAAAATTGAGGTTGCCCTCCCCTACTTCCACAAAAATGGGTTGTCCGTCATAAATACCATAATCTTTCAAATGAATCAGGGGCAGGCGCCCGCTTAATTTCTGGATCCAGTCAGACGGATTTCCGCCCCCGTACTGAATCCAGTATGTGTCAATTTCACCCTGCAAAACAGAGGAGTTCTCGTAGATCAGCTCCAGTCCCGTTTTGCCGTTAAATCGTTCAAATTCGTGTGCATGGTTGTGATAGGCCAGAGTAATGCCGTTTTTTTTGAAGAGAACCGCCCATTTTTCAGCCCGTTTCGTCATCTGAATGTACTCGTCTGCCGTGTGCCCGCGCATGTAAGAAATGGCAGAATACTTGCAATTGAGAATATGGTGCATTTGAATGCTTTCAAGCGCTTGTTCTTCTGTATCAAATAAACGGACATGGGTTGCCACACACGTTAAGCCGAAATCATCCAGAAGCTTTTTGTAGGCTTCAGCACCCAAAGGCGAAACAGACCCCAGTTGAATATTTTCGTAGCCGATGTCCCGCAGCTTCTTAAATGTCGATTTCAGCCCGTCCCGCGTCTTAATAAAATCTCTCAATGTGTACAAATTGACCGCTATTTTTGACATGGTTTTTCCTTTCATTTTTATGATGGCTTTTCGTTTCTCTATGCCAACACGGGTTTCCGGGATTAAGCGCCGGCCACAAATGTCCCAATCATTGGAGAGAACCAGAGGCATCCGGAGAATTGTCCCCCTCCAATGAGGACATGCCCGGCACATTCTTCCCCTTGAATTCCAGAAACATGAGTACTCCTCCGATGAGGATTAAAAGATAGGCGTGAAAGAACCGCCACACAAAAACAGCCAAAGCAATGGATTCTCTGGGCAGGAAGAGGGCAAACAGACCGGCATAGGTTAATTCATCCACACCCGAACCGCCGGGAGTCGGCGCATATTGAACAATAATCTTCAAAAAAAACTGGAGAAAATAAAGCTTCCAAAAAGGGATGGTCAGTCCCATTCCCAAAACAACCAAATTCGCGGTCAGGAATTCAAACAGAAAGGAAACAATAATGTACCCCAGCGCCAGGAGAAGGATTCCCGGTTTATCCCGAAAATACAGTTGAAAAAGACGACTAATTTTAAAAATTGAATCCCCGATTTTCTCGATCCAGATTTTGTATTTTTCTTCTTTTAACAGATTGAATTTAACGGCCAGCAGTAAGGGGGTTTTTATTCCGCTGAGAAGGGGTTTGGGAAAAAACAAAAAACCGACAAGAAGAGCAATGACGCCGATAAAAGAAAAAATGGTAATTTGAATAATCTTTTGCAAAAGAGCCGAATCGGAAAAAGGAAGCGGCACCAAAAAATAAACGGGAAACAAAAGCAGAAAAAAGAACGTGGGTAAAACCGTACGCAGAGTGAGAATGCCCAAACTCTCAGCGTAGCTGATTCCAAACCGTGACAACAAATAGGATTGAAAATAGACATGCGAGGTTGAAATAGGGACGGCAACGGCAAAATAAATTCCCATTAAACGAATTTTGGCTGTTTGCCAGAGTGAAATCGGAATGGATTTGGGAATTAAGACCTTTAAGCCCATGGCATCGAATGTCATTCGCAACAGAATGATGCCACCCAACAGCAAAAAATAGTGCCATCGTAAGTGCAAAAGGATTTTGAGCTGAGAGGGTCGGGACGTCGAAAAAAACAGAATCAGCAAAACAATAAAACTAAGAAAAACGTAAACCAAAAATCCTTTTTTCAGAAAACCCTTTTTTTTACTCAAATTTGAATGGTCTCCTTAAGGCCATTGGTGCTGTTTTTTCCAGTAACGGGCATTTTGCCCGCGGGTAAATTGATTTGAAATGGAATTTCTACATCGTCATGGTGTTCAGAGTTTTTCTGCCGCGCTTTGCGTAACCCGAAAAAAGCGGGACGACAAAGGGCCTTAGAGAAAGAAAAGAAAGCCCCCCGGAGAAGAAACATTTTTTAAAAGCGTGCAGGCAGTCAATCCCCGGGTTCAATCCGGCGAACGTGGTACACACCCCGGCCTTCGGCCACAATCCGCTTGCGGTCGCCCTGGAAGGCCACCATGTGGGTAAAAATAATCCGATTGCCGCTTTTGACAATTTTCCCTTCTGCAAACAAATCCTCCGGATCGCCCGGCTGCAGGTAATCCACACGCAGGTCAATGGTGGCCAGGCGATCCCGGGTTGACCGAAGGGTGGTCATTCCGGCCGCTCCGCCCACGGAGTCCAAAATCATGGATGTCAGACCGCCGTGCAGGGCAGGCCGTCTGGGATCGCCAATAAATTCGGGACGAAATGATATCTTCAGCACCACAAATCCTTCTCTTGCTTCCACTACTTTTAACCCAATGAAGCGATTGAAGGGGATTTTTTCCTCAATAACCTCCCTAAAAAAGCCCCATTCCTTCTCAGTCAGCATGCTTAAATTCCTCATTTACTGAATTTATTGGCTCAATTTGACGGCCCTTTTTACTTATTGATCCATCCAGCCTTCCTGCTAACGCCGCAGAATTGAATCCAAACCTGATTTCAGTCTGTTTCAAGAACCAAAAGGTGTTAGCCGGCCCACTCTTCACTGGCCATTTCGCAAAAGCGGTCATGTTCCTCCTGTGTCATTTTTTCAAAACGAATCAGGCATTCCACACCCGGGTGCGCTTTCTTGCAAACAGCCACCGATTCTTCGGCAATTTTGTGCTTGATCTCCTTTGGAATGTCATCCAGAGGCAGAGCCAGGTGAAGGGTTACCTCTTGACCTTTGATTTCGGCACCGTGAAACATTCCCAAATGGACGATGTTGTCATTTATCTCCGGATGGCGGACCTGCCGCAAGGCATCCTCCACCGCCTTCTCGTTGATGGGTCTATCCATGATCAGATTTCCTTTTTTTATTCAGTTGTCAGGGAATAAGGTTGTCAAAATTTAAATTTAATTTTGATAAAAATCAAATGGTTTTTGTAAAAATTCGGGATAGAGCCATTTTAAAAGGATCCAAACGGATTCAAAACGCCTTTGGCCACACAATTTTTCCATTAATCCAGATCCACTGAAAAACTTGCGTAAAGCTTTCGCCCCAAAAGCGGACCCCAGATGTACACAACATCACCCAATTCACCGCTTTTGTTGTACATGAGGGGTGTTTCCACATCCGACTGCTGAAAATCCAACAAATTTTTGGCTCCCAAAATTAATTTCATTCCATTTCCGAATTTTTTATTTAGGCTGACATTCAGAATCCAATAGGTCGGAGATTTTGCCCGTTTGGGGGTACCGTCCGCATTGTAGCTCATTCCGTAGACTTCCCTTAAATTCATGGGCCCGGTGACCTGGCCATCCAGATTCAGGGACATAGCCCATCTGGGCCAATCATAATCAAGTGTCCATTTAAACCGATTTTCAGGCCGTGCAAATCCGAGTACATTCGGAGCCATATCGTACCGTTCCCAAATGTGGCCAACGGTCACGAAAAGTCCCGGCAAAAGGAAACGGCTGTAATTCACTTCCATTCCGTATATGGATGAGGGCGATTCCACATTTTCCACTACAAAACTCTTTGAAACGTAGTCATTGTAGGCCGTAATGTAGTTCTCAATGCGGTGGTAAAACGGTGCAACCGAAAAGTGGGTTGACTCCTTTTCAAAATCAAGCGAAACGGTTACACTTCTGGATTGTTCGGCTTTCCTGGCCAGATAGCGCGTGTTGTATTTGTATTTCGCCCCCGTACCGTGATCCAGCTCGTAAAAAGACGTGGGAGCACGAAACCCCTTTCCCAATGTCAAACGTGCCGTCCAGTGATCACTGATCACGGCCTTTAATGAGAGACTGGGGGTCAGAATTTTGCCGTAAACATTGTGGCTGTCAAACCGCAAACCCAGGACGGATTCCCAGAGCGGATTGGGCCTCCAATCATATTGTGCAAAAATCGAAGCAATTTTATAATTATAAGCCGAAACAGCCACATTTTCTTCCAGCCTTTCCGTCCGGTAAGCCAGACCGCTGGTCATCAACTGATGTGCGCCTATCTGATGATTCCATTGAAAATCATTGTACGTCATCAATTGATCCCCCACATACACAAAACCCTCGTAATCGGAATCCTGAAAATGCCGGGTCAGGCTCAGCTTGTAAAGGATCTGGTCATCCTTCGACAATCGGTGGCGAAAAATGAGGGCCGCATCCGTACGCCGGGTTAAAATCGATTCGGAAAACGCCCGGAGTGCCGGTTGGTCGAGCACTTCGATAAAAGAGCGGCTGGCCGACAGAGCACCTCCCTGGCGTTCTTCGGTTAATCCGGAAAAACGCAGCCTCAGGTCGGTATTCCTGTTTTTTTGAATAACCAGCTTTCCGCTCATGTAGGCCCGTGTGGTTCCCGTAAATTCAGAAATACCATCGCCATTGCGATCAACCGGGTTCATGTGATAAAATTCCCCGTTAACCAACAGCCCCATGCTCTTTCTTTTGTACGAGGCGACTCCTGTCAGACGCCTTTCGCCATATTGTCCGATTTGCGATTCCAGACTGAGCGCGGGAAAGGGGGATGGATTACTGGTCCGTATATTCACGATCCCGGCAATGGCATCTGTGCCGTAAAGAACAGAGCTGGCACCCTTTACAATTTCAATCTGATCGATGATGCCCGCCGGCAATTCCATGTAGCCGTACGTCTGCCCGAGACTGCTAAAAATGGGCATCCCATCAATCAACACCTGGGTGTAACGCCCCGGCAGCCCCTGAATGGAAATGGAAGAGGCGTTACAAACGGAGCATTCAATTTGCGGGTCAACCCCCACCACATATTGGGTGGCATTGAGCACGTTCACCGGGTTTCTGTGTTTGATTTCTTCTTTTGTGACCACATTTGTTCGGACGGGTGTGTCCTTCAAATAGCGGGGAACGCGTGTTCCGGTCACCACAACCGCTTTTCCCCTGACAGCCATCGGCTTCAGCCGAAACTGAATCTCGGTAGCCGTACTGACATTCAAGAGGATTTCAACCTCTCGGGGTTCGTATCCCATCATCGTGGCCCTTACGATATACCGGCCATACGGAACACCGGAAATCCGGAATTCCCCGTTCAGATCCGTAGCGGCACCCATCTGAGTTCCCACTAAAATAACATTGGCGCCGGGAAGCGGCTCACCCGTATTGGCATCCCTTACCGTCCCTTTGATGCCGCTCACATATTTTGG
>JAADHR010000084.1 GCA_013151735.1 Calditrichota bacterium
GTTTCCCTCCCGGAAGGGAAAGAGAGGCGGATTTGGCTGTCGCTTTCGTTTTTTTAATAAGAGAAGCCGGTGTGTCCGATTTGATTTCCGACCCGTCGAATGAGACCGGATGCAGGCTTCCCATGGCCAATTTTGCCAGAAAGTCCTTTTGCGAGAGGGGTTCATCCGTCGGGGGCACCTGTTTTAAGGCATGAGCGGGCAGGTGTAACGCGGATTTCGATTGCCTGGTTGCGGATGCCTCTTTTTTATTGAACGCGGAAAAACCCTGGATTTTCACAAGAAGTTTGGAAAAGAGTTTTTGAGCCGCCCCGTGCCCCCTCTGATTTGACACAAGGGAAGCGGACAAACCGGCTTTTTCCTTCTCCGGTTTTATTCCAAAAAGCGCAATAAAGGAGTTGACTCCCATCGTTTTCTCCGGATTAATTGAGTGAAACATATTTTTGCGTTAACGCGGCCGCACGGGACGGTTCCAGTGCACTGAGAATGGTTGCCGCCTGCTTCTCAGGACTAATTTGCAGCAGGGTTAAGATGGTCTTGTTGTCCAGGCTCAGCAGAAATTTGCCGACCTTTTGTCCATTCATCGTTTTTAGCATTTTAGCTACGCGCTGAATGCGGGTGACCTGTTCCCGAGTCAGGGCATTATTCAGGCTGTCTGTTTTTGTCTGTAAAACCGTTACCCTGGTTTTGAGTATGGACTTTCGGGCGGCTAATTTCCGGTAATCTGCCTGGATTTTTTTGTACTTTTTCTGAATTTCCTTGATGGAAACCTGCATTTCGCGGATGCTATTCTTAAGAACCTTCACCGAATCCTGCAGCGCCTTTTTTGTGTGCTGTAGATTTTGCAGGCGGATTTCCTCACCCGTCACGACTTCCGTCCGCCATTTCACCGTCACCGGAAGCTCAGGCCCGTAAAGGGCCACATAGGTAACCACCAGCACGGCCAAAAAGGATACGGAAAAGCCGAATAAGCCGAATGCCAATCCCTTTAAAGCGCCTTTTTCTGAGTCTTTTACTGAGCCTGTATTTGCCATTTTTTTCGTACCTTGCCCTGGGTTGCCAATTCGTCAATTGCTTTTTGATCTTCCTGATTGAAGGCGTAAATATATTCTTTAAATTTTTTCTCGTGTAGTTTTTCCAGAATTTTCTTTTCCTGCGAGATCCGCGTCAGTTCCAAACGAGCCTGTTCCGTTTCATCTTTAGCCTTATCAAGGCGCAATTCCTGATCCTTTTTTGACTTTCGAACTTGATTTAAGTACGTGTAATAGACGACCATTTCGGTCGCCTTGAAAACACTTTTTTCGGTCATTTCCTGAATGATATCATGCTCCAGTTTCCGGAGCTGCTTCAATTTCATCTCCTCAAAATTCTGCAGCCTTATTTTTTCAGCCAATTGAAAGGCCGCTTTTTGTTCAAAATGCCGTTTGCTGTTTTCTAATTTTTCCAGCTTAAACTTGAATTTTTTCACCCGGATTTTCCCTGACTTTGCACTTTCTTTGCGAAGAAAACCACCTGCTCTTTTGGGTATTCAGTCGACTAAAATATTTTGTGTCCTTGTTTTAACGGCCACAAATCCTTTGGATCACACAATCGAGAATAATGCATCCACGATGTGATCGAAAGATCCTTTTTCAGCCACATCCTGCTGTAGAAATTTATTAAGGTCATCAATTTTTTCGATAGCCTGATCGATTTTCGGATTACTCCCTTTCACGTAGGCACCAATGTTTATCAGATCCTCCGCTTCCCGATATACGGCAAGCAAATGCAAGAATTCTCTCGCCTTTTTCAGATGATCTTTTTCCACCACCTCAGGCATGACCCGGCTGATACTTTGCAAAGGATCGATGGCCGGATAGTGTCCCCGATTGGCCAAATCACGCGAAAGCACAATGTGCCCGTCCAGAATTGAGCGGGCGGAATCCGCAATGGGATCATTTAAATCATCCCCTTCAACCAGTACCGTATACAGACCGGTAATGCTGCCATCCGTAAAATTTCCGGCTCGTTCCAGCAGGCGGGGCAGCAAAGTAAAAGTGGACGGCGTGTAGCCTTTGGTAGCCGGCGGCTCTCCCACAGCCAGGCCAATTTCCCGCTGGGCCATGGCCACGCGTGTAACGGAGTCCATCATCAAAAGCACATTAAGTCCCTGATCCCGAAAATATTCGGCAATGGTTGTAGCCGTAAAGGCCCCCTTAATTCTCACCAGAGGGGAGGTGTCGGATGTGGCCGCTACAACAACGGAGCGCCTGAGGCCTTCTTCACCCAGGTCCCGCTCAATAAACTCGCGCACCTCGCGTCCCCGTTCACCGATTAAGGCGATTACATTCACGTCGGCCGAGGTATTTCGTGCAATCATCCCAAGCAGCACACTTTTACCAACGCCGCTGCCCGCAAAAATCCCCATGCGCTGCCCCTGCCCCAGTGTAATGAGCCCGTCAATCGCCTTTACGCCTGTTCCAATGGATCGGTGAATCGGCGGGCGGCTCAGCGGATTGGGAGGCGTCTGGTAAATGGATCGCTTTTCACTGTAATCCACCGGTCCCTTCTCGTCAATCGGCTCGCCCAATCCGTCAAGGATGCGGCCCAGCAAATCCTCCCCCACTCCGATATTCAGGTCTTCGTTGGTGGCAATGACCTCAGAACCCGGGCTGTATCCGGAAATATCGTTTAGAGGCATCAGGAGAATCTTGTTTTCCCTGAACCCCACGACTTCTGCACGCCCTTCCTCATTTCCATTTGTCGGCCGGATGGTACACAAATCGCCCAACGAGACGCGGGGACCAATGGATTCCATAATCATCCCGATAATCTGGTAGATTCGTCCGATCTGAACAATTGGATCGACCCGCTTCAAGCGTCTGGTGTAGTGAGCCAAAAAGTCCCGCTGGGGGCTACTGTTCATCGTGCTTTTCCTCCAACAGGGATTCCTCAATTTTTTGCAGCTGGACATCCAATTCGGCATTAATAATCCCGGAGTCTGACTCCAAGATACACCCTCCTCTTTCAATTGATTTTTCGGAAACAATTTGAACATCTGTAAATTGTTTGATTTCCGGTAGATATGTCTTCATTCCTCTCTCAAAAACAGCGACATCTTCCGGATTAAGCCTAATGATAAGCGAACTCCCCTGATTAATCTTTTTCAAGGCCTCACGAACAACGTACAGAATAAGATCAGGATTAATGGAGATTTCCTGATGAACCACCTTCTTGGCAATCTCAAATGCCAATTGGACAATCGCCACTTCGTTTTCCCTGAAAAGCGTTTCTTTCCGCTCTTCCCATTCCCTCAAAATGGTCTGAAGCGCCTGTGTGTAGGGACGGATTTCCTCCTGTCCCATTCGAATGCCCTCGTCTCTCCCCTGATGGAATCCTTTTTGGTATGCCGTTTTCTCCCGCCGGTCAACTTCCTCCTTGGGAATATATTCATCCAGGTTAATCCCTGCTTGTGAGAAAGATGCTTCGTCTGACCGCGTTTTTTCGACCGTTTCTTTCTTTGAATGTGCCGAATCGGTCTCTGGCCGAAAGTCATCAAGCAGCTCATCTTCAAGCAAATCAAACCGCTCAAAGGGTTCTTGAGTTGCCTCTATTTTTAAATTCTTGAGAACGTGACCGGAACGCAGGTTAAACAATGACATCCTCCTCTCCGCCGGTACGGTGGATTACAATTTCCCCGCTCTCCTCCAGATTGGCCACAATGGCCAGGATGCGCCGTTGGGCCTCTTCCACCTCTTTTACACGGACCGGGCCCATGAATTCCAATTCTTCTCTCAGCATATTGGCTGCCCGTTCCGACATATTTCCAAAGATTTTTGCCTTCACTTCTTCCGAAGCCGCTTTCATGGCCAGGCTCAATTCCTTCGAATCGACCTCTTTCAGAATCTTTTGCATCGAGCGGTTGTCAACCAAAATCAAATCATCAAATGTAAACATGAGATTCTTGATCTGCGTAGCCAAATCCGGGTCGACCCGTATCAGCCCTTCCAAAACCGTTTTTTCAGTCACTTTGCCGGCCTGATTCAGTAATTCAGCAATGACCTTTTCCCCCTCAATTTCACCGATTTCCCGAATGATTTCCCCCTTAAAATTCGCATCGATAAATCCCTCAATTTCCCCGATAACTTCCGGGGAAATCTGATCCAGCTGGGCCAAACGATAGGCCACCTCTACCTGAAATTCCTGGGAGAATTCATCGTAAATTTTTGCCGCTTTTCCCGGATCCAGATGCGCCAAAACCACGGCCACAGTTTGCGGGTGTTCCTTCTCCAAAAAGTTAATGAGCCGATCCTTCGGGACATCTTCCAAACGCTTAAAGCCCTTTTGCTCAACCGTTCGTATGTTTTTTAATTTTCGCAACACTTCTTCCGCCTGCTGTTCGCCAAGCGCGCGTTCCAGCACCTGCCGGGCGTAGTCTTCTCCCGCATCCGAAATAAAGTTTTGCGAAAGCAGCATCTGGTAAAACTCCTCAATGACGCCATGAATAATAGTTGACGGAATCGTTTTCAGATTGGCGATTTCCTGTGTCAACACCTCTACATCCGCGGGCTTTAAATTTTTAAAAATTTTCGTGGCTGCGTCCACACCAATTGCAACCAGGAGAATCGCCGCTTTCTGGCGCCCCGTAAGATTTTTAAAGGCTAATTTAGGCATTTTCCTCCTCAACTTCATCTACCAGCCAGGCCTTCAACAGCTTCGCTGCTCCGTCCGGATTTTCACTGGTCAGATTGGCTACCTTCTGCTGAATCTGGATTTTCTTCTGGGTTTCAATCGGAATTTCCTGAACCAGTTCTTCCCCCCCAAAAGGCAATTCCGTGTTCCGCAAGGGACGAATTTCCGTTTTAAAACTTCGAATAATCTTCATAAGGCCAAAAAGAACGAACAGAAACGAAAGGCCGTACAATCCTTTTCGAATAATCCCCGCCCAAAACGCCTGCTTTTCTGCCCGGGCAAAGGCGGCCTGTTCTTTTTGGAGAAAGCTTCTGTCAAATGCCACGTTAACAACATTGATGTCATCATGGCGCTTTGTACTGAACCCGATGGCACTCTTTACAACGCGGGTGAGCTTTTGCATTTCTTCTGCAGAACGAGGTTCGTATTGTTGAATGAGCTTTCCGTCCTTCCCCTTTTTTGTCACATATTTTCCGTCGACCATAACGGCAACGCTCAACCTTCGAATGGTTCCCACTCCCTGCACAACTTGCTGAACCGTTTTATTGATTTCGTAGTTGCGAATGTGATTTTCAACTTTCCCGCCTGTCCCCGCGACCGTATCGCCCGGGGAAATCTGGTAATTGGTTTCTTCACTGCGAAGCACCGTGGTATCGGGACTGTATTTTTCAAAGGTCTTCTGTACCTTGTTGAAGTCCAGATCGGCGGCCACCCGGACAATTGCATTTCCGCTTCCCACAGCCTGCTCCAGAAGCGACTGGACTTTTCTGGAATAGTAGGATTCAACCTTTTCCTGAAGCGCAATTTGAGAAGAGGTAAGTCCCAGCGTATCGTCTTTTTCAAGAATATGGGAAAGGATATTTCCATTTGAATCGACGATGGTAATGTGATCGGGCTGCAGCCCCTCAACGCTCGACGACACCAAATTTGCAATCCCCTGAACCTGCTGGTCTTTTAATTTTGTTCCGGGTCTGAGCTGAAGCGTAACCGAAGCAGTGGCCGGTTTTTGATCTTCAACAAACAGGCTTTCATTGGGCAAAACCAGATGTACTCTGGCCCGCTTCACCTCATTAAGTGAAGAAATTGTTCGGGCCAATTCTCCCTCCAGCGCACGCTGATAATTAACACGCTGGACAAAATCGGTGGCTCCAATATTGTTTTTATCAAAAATCTCGTAACCAATGCCCCCCTGGGCCGGCAGACCCTGATTGGCCAGCGAAATGCGCTCTTCGTAGACCTTGTTGCGAGGGACTAAAATGGTCGTCCCCCCGGATTCCAATTTGAACGGAACCTTGTCGGCTTTCAGTTTTTCAACAATGGTTCCGGCTTCCTGAGGATCCAATTGTGAAAACAGTACCTGATAATCTTTCCTGGATGAAAATAACACGACCAGAGTCAGTAAAATCAGGGTTCCGAACGCGGTTCCGACGATGACAAATCGTTTGCTTTTATCAAACTTCAAAAAGGTTTCTTTAACCTGTGAATAAAGTACTCTTAGTTGATTACCCATTGGCCTTTAACGTCCTCCTCACACTTGTGTCCGCATCACTTCACGATAGGCATCAAGAATTTTATTTCGGATTTGCATCATTAATTCAAAGCTTGTAGAAGCCTTTTCAACGGCAACCATGACATCGTGGACATCGTTAATTTCGCCCGCCGCTAATTTATTAATGGATTCTCCGGCATCCAGCTGAAGTTTATTAACTTCATCAATAAAGCCTTTCAGGGTGTTGTCGAAACTTTCCCCTTCCGGTTTTTGAAAGGTTGTCTTCTGAATTCCGTCACCGGGTATCACGCCGCCGGGTAATGACTGTATCTTTTGAAGCATGTGCACCTCATCCTTTTAAATCGAGTTTTTGACCCAGATAGGCCGGATTCATTTTCACACGTCCCCCTCGGGAATAGCCTACATCCTGCTGAGAATGGGCCTTAAATTTTGAATGAATTTCAACTTTTTCCTTTGCCGTCAGAATTTTCTCTGCCTGGGCACTGAATAGTTTTGCAGCCGTTCCCTGTGATTTTTCGGCGGGAGGTTTCTTTGGATTCTTGCCCAAGCCGGTTTTTGGCACGTCCTTTGGGACAACACGGCCGCTTTTTTGAATCTTTGGATTTTGATACAACGGTGCATTTGAGATTGCATTCAATTTCATAGCATCCCTCTCTAAATTTCAAGTGCCTTTTTGGCCATGGTTTTTGCAGATTCGATTGCCATGGCGTTGGCTTCGTATGCCCGGGAAGCCGTGATCATGTCCACCATTTCCACAACAATATTGATATTGGGATAGCGCACATAACCACTGGCATCGGCATCCGGATGGTCTGGATCATACACCAAACGATACGGATTCTTTTTTTGAACGGTTTGTTCTGAGGCCACGCCCGAGGCGGGATCTGTGTTATTAACCGGATCTAAGACAGTGTTGATGTGCAACGGATTCGTGGTCACAAGCCGGTCGTCCCGCACCGCAAGCACGTCACTAAAGGGAAGCGATTCTTTCGCCTCTTTCGTAACCACAATTTTTCGCTGATAGGGCTGCCCATTCTCGGTGCGAGTGGTTTCAACATTGGCGATATTGCTGGCGATCGCATTCAATTTTCGCCGCTGTGCCGACATCCCGGACGCACTGATGTCAATGGAAGCAAACAAGGGAGCAATTTTCATCGGTCCCCTCCTTTACCGTGTTCGTTCATTGATGGCTTCTTTTATGCGATTGAACTGAATGGAAATCAATTTTGCGGAAAAGGCGTAATAAAGCTGATTTTTCGCCAGACTCGATATTTCCTGGTCCACATCCACATTGTTCACACCACTGGCCTTTGTGCGTGTCTTGTCCACTATGACTTTGGGTTGAACATTATTAAGATCCGTCCTCCCGATTTGGATGTGTTTCGGATTCGTTACCACCCCGGATAATTTTTCGGGATCCAGGGCCTTTTGAAGCTCAGACTCAAAAACAACCTCTTTGCGGCGGTAGTTCGGCGTTTCAATATTTGCCAGATTACTGGCAATGGTTGTCTGACGCAACGACGCCGCATCCAGTGAGCGCTTTAAAACGGGAACGTGAATACGTGAAAATAAGCTTTTCAAAATCATCAAGGTACTCCTATTTTTCAGAGTACCCTTAGAGCAAGGGACGTGCCAAACAAAACAGGTCATCCATGTCGATTTTATCGGATTGTTTTTTATGGAGATAAATTTGGATTCAGAATAGACTTGTTTTAAAGGGGACAATAAAAAGGGAAATTCTTACCTATCGGCAGGCAGTGTTTTCCCCGCCGGAGGAAAACACGCAAATGAATTTGGGTGATGGGTCAAAAAAACGCAGACCCGCTTTTTGCACAATCGGGCTGTATCAAACACCCAACAAGAAGATCCTGAGGCCTATTTTTCAAACAGCCCCGCCCTTCACCGCACAACGGCAATCTTGGTCAGCATAAACACACCGCCGCCGGAAATAACAGCCAGATAAACGCCTGAAGGCAAAAGGCTTCCCGAAGATGATTCGCCATTCCAGGCAATGGTGCGGAAGTGAAATCCTCTGGCCACGCGGCCCAGAGACCGCCTGAAAACCGTTCGTCCGTTTTCGCTCAGAATGGAAAAGTCCACGTAGGATTTTTTTACCACATTGAATTCAACGGACAAGTAATGGTCACGACCCACCACAAAGGGATTGGGGTAGATTTTTTTAATTGAATTGGTGTAAATGAGATTTCCCTTACCGGGCACAATCCGCAGGGTGAAATCCCGCTTTTTCTGCAGGCTCGAGGCATAATCGTATTTGTCAGGACACTGCGTATTCGATGCTATGGCAATAATTTCAGAAAGAGCCGGGACGTATCCAATATCCCCGCCATCATCCGGATGAAAGAGAAAGGTACTGTACCGATTATCTTTTGAAACGATGGCTTCGCTGACCCACTGGGCGGGTTCATTGTACGATTGGTTTAAATGGTAGGTTTGCGGCTCCTGAGGAATAAATTTGCAATAATGGGACGTCAGGAATGTGGTACTGCCCGAAACGGACGTGTCGGACGCAAAAGGAATGACCTGAGACACATAAATTTCCGGATAATGATTTCCTTCATCATAATATCTGGTTGTGTCCGCGCGCTCTCCCGTAAAATAGTTCCAGATGGCAAACGTTCCAAATTCCGTTGAAAAATTGCTTCCGTCGGCTACAATGGCCCGGTTCATTGCCTTCAGGCTGTTTTCGTTGGGCATGTCTGACCAGATATCGCGCACAATATTCCTCCCGTACCGTTGGGATAAAAAGTGCAGCCACACGGTGGCACCGTACTCGTAAGCCCCATTGTAAGTGGTTAGAGGAAGATTGGTATTGTTGAAAAAATCCGGCAAATTGGCGTAATAATCATTAATGGAATTATAGGCCTGATCCTCCATCCAGACGGAGGACATTTCGTAGAAATAAAAATCCTTGCTTCGAACAATGTACCCCAACTGAATCACGTGAAATAGTTCGTGGGCGGCCGTCACCTTGAGAGCATCCAAACCGTGTGTGGCAAATCCCCTGCCCTTGAAATCATTGTCCAATTCAATGTAGCTGGATACATTTCGGTCATTATCTACAAACTGAGAATCAGGGGTTGTAAAACCGTAGGCGTTAATGTTGTGAATGTACACATCAATCTGGGGATCGTTGGGATTGTCAACGGGCGGTTTTCTGTAGCCAAGCGTGTCAATTTCAAATTCATAGCAGCGGTCAAAGATTTTCCCCGCTTCCTCAATCCAGTCAGGGATCGAATTTCCATTCTCGTCTCCGGCAGGAACGGCATTGACGCCGGATGTGGCATAGTGGAGTTTAAAATACCCCTTGGGTGAGATGTACGTGGTGGCCGGGAATACCGGACGCAGAAAGAGCGATTGGAAAAAGGCCTGATCGGCCGCATCCATTTTGTGCAGATTTTGCCGGAGCTCCATCAGAATTTCGGTTCCGCACTTGGCCGGAACAGAGCCCAGACGCCGGTAGCGTTGGGGCAATTTTTCCGGCGCCAAAATCCAGTATCCCTGATAGGCCAATTTCTGGGAATAGCTGATTTCCCCGTTTTTAAAATCTTCTTCCAGGCTTACTTGCAGGGATTTTGCAAAAAGGCCGCCTGCGGCCATGCTCAAGATGATCATTGTCCAAAGAAGGTGTTTCCTGAACACGTGTCCTATTTCCTCCGAAAAATAAGTGAAATGGGGACGCCCATAAAGCCAAATTTCTCCCGAATTCTGGATTCCAGAAACCGTTTGTAATTGTCTCCAATTTTTTCAGGGCGGTTCGTAAAAAACGCAAACAACGGAGGTTCTGTTTTTACCTGCGTTACGTAATGAATTTTCAACAATTTCCCGTCACTTGCAAATGGGGGATTATCCCGGATAACGGGACCCAGAGCGTCGTTTATCTCTGACGTGGGAATTCGCTTTTGGCGTTCCAGATAAACCGACTTCGCCACATTGATGACCTGAAAAACCCGCTGTCGGGTAAGAGCGGATATAAATAGAATCGGAATGTAGTTCAAATTTCTGAGTTTTTTTCGCATATCTTCTTCATATCGAAGAATGGTCTTTTCATCTTTTTCAACGAGATCCCATTTATTGACGACCAAAACGACCCCGCGCCGCTTCTTAATCACGTCGCTGATAATGGCCATGTCCTGATGTGTAATACTCTCTTCTGCCGAAATGAAGACCAGGACCACATCGCTTTTTTCGATGGTTCTAAGCGCCCTCACGGTAGAATAATATTCCACACTTTCATCCAGCTTGGCCCGCTTGCGCATACCGGCGGTATCCACAAGAACATAATTTTGATCGTAATATTGAAAATGAACATCCACGGCATCCCGCGTGGTGCCGGGGATATCCGTTACAATGACCTTTTCCTCCCCCAAAATGGCATTTACAAAAGACGATTTTCCCACATTGGGCTTTCCTACCACAGCCAGACGAATGGCATGCGTCTCCTGAGCCGTCGCCTGTCCGGGAAGCAGAGAAACAATTTTATCCAGAAGGTCGCCGGAGCCCCTTCCGGAAATTGCCGCAACCGGAATCGGATCGCCCAGATTGAGTTTGAAAAATTCGTAAATATTATTTTCACGCTTGCTGCTGTCAATCTTATTTACGGCCAGAATCGCAGGTTTGCTGGTCCGTTGCAGCATAACGGCAATTTCCTCATCAATTGGATGCAGCCCTTCTTCGCCATCCACCACAAGAACCAACACGTCGGCTTCTTCAATGGCTTTCTCCACCTGATCGGCAATTGCCCGGGTCATAACGTCTTCGCTCTCCGGCAGAAACCCGCCCGTATCCATAAGGGTAAAGCTTCGCCCCGACCAGTCGGCCTCTGAATATTTCCGGTCGCGTGTCACCCCCGGCATATCGTGCACAATGGCTTCCCGCTTCCGAATCACACGATTAAAAAGCGTTGATTTTCCAACGTTGGGCCGTCCCAGAATGGCCACAATCGGTAATTGTTTCATAACTCCAGTTCTTTCAATCTATCGGGTAAATTTCTAAAATAATCATCAACGAAATGAATTTTTCGATTTAAACGCCTTTCAAACGTCTCAGGTTTCCAATCATCCAGGAAAAGTCCGTCGTAATTAACGAGTTTTTCAGTTAAAAAAACAGGGCCACTTTCTTTCTGTTCCTCAAGAGCACGATAGACGTCCTGCCCCGACAGCAATCCCGTAACAGTGATGGAATCCCCATAAAAGGTATTTCGGACCGGCAGCAAATGGACGGTCAGATTGGGAATTTTTTTTAGATGCGGAATGACGGCATCCTGTAAAATCGGGCCGGCCAGTTGCCCCGTGACCCATGTGAGGTGCCGGGGGGCTTTTAATTGCTTCGGAAGGCGGGGAACAACCTCCTTCACATTTTCCAGCATCAGCCGTACCATTCCCACACCATCCTCCAACTGGGGATAGTCTTCGTAGTAGGATTCCTCGGGAATTTCAAATCCGCCCCGAAGCAAAAACTCATCCGAAGCAAAGACAAACCTTGTGCCTATTTCTTTCAGAAAGCGCTCCTGATAGGCCTGTATTTCCGGAACAAATTTTTGAGCATAGGCATCTGTTACCGGCTGCAGGGGCGTCAATCCCTCTCGATGCTTGGTCAGACCCAGCGGTACCACAGCGGTGGAACGCACACCCGGGAATAAGGCCCTCAAATCGTCCAGCGTTTTTTGCAGAATTTTTCCATCGTTAATTCCGGGACACAGCACAATTTGGGTGTGCACCTCGATGCCGTGCTCCGTGAGAAACCG
>JAADHR010000085.1 GCA_013151735.1 Calditrichota bacterium
TTAAACCGGGCCATTTTCGGATGATTCTCAAGCAGGGTTTTCATAACGGCTTCCGGAACCGGGTGAAATTCTACGCCTGCGTACAAATCCTCCGTGTTTTCCCGAAAAACGACCAGGTCGATATCGTCTCGATAGTTCAAGGGATTCCCGGGATACGCCTTACACGGACGAAGGTTCGTGTGAAGGTTGAACAACTGCCGAAGACCCACAATCGGGCTGGAATAGGTGAATCCTTTTCCTTTGAGTTCCGGCGAAAGTTCCTTTTCGGCCTCATCTTTTGGCTTGGA
Organism: Calditrichota bacterium; assembly: GCA_013151735.1. Taxonomy (NCBI): domain Bacteria; kingdom Pseudomonadati; phylum Calditrichota; species Calditrichota bacterium. The sequence continues at coordinate 288 of JAADHR010000085.1, forward strand.
TGTAATGGCACCAAACAAGCATGCATCCGTGTTTCTCAGCAGATTAATGGTCCGATCCGGCAAGGGATTGCCTTCTTTCACCCAGAATTCCCAGCCTATATCCCCATATTCGAATTCCGCATCCAAATCAATGACATTCAGCACAATCATGGCCGCTTCCATGACGTCTTTACCCACGCCATCGCCGGGCAATACTGCAATTCTATATTTTGCCATTTATTTATTCCTTTATTTGGTTCGGACAATTGATTTTTGGTTCATTAAATACTGCATTTTTCTCAGCATGTCTTTTGGTCCGGCTATTCAATCAAATCAAAATCAATAAAATCTGAATGGTGAAAAATAATGGCTTCGGGCGACCTCTTGAAACCCTCGCCTTCTTTCGAATGAACAGCGGCAATGTGCAAAACTTCGTCCGGTAATTCATGCTTAAATCCGAGTGCAACTCCCGTAAAGGGGTGCCTTAAATACCGCCCGTGTTTGCTTTTCACGATTTTTCCGTCTTTTTTCTCATATTCGAATAGCTTTCCCACATCGGCAATGAGCGCACCGGCCACCAGATAGTCCCGATTCACCGGTGTTTTTCGGTCGCCATAGGCCTCTGTTAAAACGGAATCAATGGCCAGGCACATTCGACACACGGTTCGAACATGTTCCAAAAAGGTGATTCTGACGTTTTCTTTCAGAAGCGTAAAGGGAATCGACAGCAGTTCGTCAATTGTCCAGTTTCGATGAGCCATTGCTTCTTCCCACACGTCCAGAACCTTTTCCCGAAGCGCCTGATCCTGAATGTCGCTGATTTCCGGAATGACTTTCAAAAGATCGTCTCGCATGTAATGATACTCCTATTGCTTTTTAGTATTTTTTTCAGACTAAAATTATTTACGATTCATTCAAATGCCGTTCTTCGGGACCGTCGTATTCGTGATCGGCCGGGTGAATTTTTCGCATCGGCTTGTAGCGTGTCTGTTCTTCATAAATATGCGCGACCAGCCCCGGTATACGCGCCATGATGAAAAATGCATTGGCCAATTCCGATGGGAAATCCAATTCGCAGAGCATGGTCGCAATGGCCCCGTCCACATTGATGGGCAGCTTCTTACCCAAATTGCTTTCAATGGCACCTTCAAGTGCCCGGGCGATTTCCACGTATGTCCCGGCTACACCCAGTTCTTCTGCCAGCTGGAATAATTTCTTACTGCGCGGATCCTGGGTGTGAAACCGATGCCCGTAACCGGAAATCTTCATCTTCTTTTCGCGATAGCTTTTCACCAGTCGGTCCGCTGCTTCCTGAAAGGAAAGAGTCTCTGTTTTGGCCGACTCTTCAACTTTGTGAAGAATCGTCATGCACTCTTCAATGGCCCCGCCATGCCATTTTGAAATGGCCAGAATGCCTCCGGCAAGCGCCGAGTTCAAGGGAGCACCTGTTGAGGCAATCGTAATGGCCGCCAGGGTAGAAGGCGGTGTGGCTCCGTGATCGATTGAGGAAACCAGCATGGCTTCCACGAGTTTGCCTACATTTTCGGGAGGCAATTCCCCCTTCAAGATCAGGTAAACCGCCTGTGGAAAGGAAATGCTCCCCATCAGTTCATCTACGGGGTATCCGCGAACACTGATCTTGTTCGGTTCAATTTTTGTAATTGCTGTTTTCCAGTGTAAATCGTCCATTTATGGTCTCCACGTTTCGTCCATTAGTGATTGAAATGATTGGTTCTACTGGCTTTTTTGTAGATTTATTTTCCTAAAACACAGAAAGCATTCCATTCTGACCCTCCCTCCGGCCCCCTCCCTGAGATCAGGGAGGGGGAGTCAGGGGGTGGATCAAAAAGAGGCCGTGCCTCACTATTCAGAAATATTGCTTTTCCTATAAAAATTCCAGTAGAGTCAAATGATTAAACCGTCCTGTGAATTTGCACCAATTTACACAACATCAGAAAGTGCCATTCCATTGAAAAATGAGAAAAGTTGTAATCGTAATTTCTACGAAAGCCCCATTGAATGCAACACCTCTCCGGTGACCCGCGGGATGTCATTAAACGACTCCACCACGTGGGCACCTACTTCTTTGAGCCGCTTTACCTTTCCTTCGTAGGTTCCCCGCCCCCCTTCAATAATGGCCCCGGCATGAGAAAATCGGGTTCCCTCTTTGGCCGCTTTTCCGCCAATGTAGGCAATAAGCGGTTTGGTAAACTCACCCTTTTCAATCAGATCGGCTACCTGTTCTTCCTGAGATGTCCCAATCTCGCCAAACATGACCACCGCCTTCGTTTCCGGATCCTGCTCAAATCGTTTCATGATTTCCGGATGAGGCAGGCCTACGATCGGATCGCCTCCCACATGCACAATGGTACTCAACCCAATCCCGCTTTTCGACAAATAGTACGCAATGGACGATGTAATTCCTCCGCTCCGGGACGAAACACCCACATGACCGGGCTTAAACCATTGCCTGGCCGATTTCGCTCGTCCTCCCATCATGCCCAGCACCGCCTTGCCCGGACTGAGCAGACCCAGCGTATTGGGACCCACAAAACTGGCCCCCGTTGAGCGTGCGGCCTTTACAATTTCGAGCACGTCGTAAATCGGAACGCGATCCGGGACCAGTACCAGCAGCTTAATGCCTGATTCAAGAGCCTCCAGGGCCGAGTTTTTGACAATCGGTGCCGGAACGAAGACCACGCTCACGTCGATTTGACCCACATTTTCCTGAGCCTCTTCGATTGTATCAAACACAGGAACCCCGTGAACCTGCATTCCCCCCTTACCGGGCGTCACACCTGCAACCACCTGCGTCCCGTAATCCAACATCAATTGGGTACGCGCCTGGCCTTCCCGCCCCGTAATTCCCTGCACCAGAACCTTTTTTGTTTTATCGATCAGAATCGACATTGTTCCTCCAAAATCCAGTTTTCTTACGGTACTCTTCCAAACCCGGAATCGGCAAATCGATGAAAGCGCCCTTATTCCCTTCAAATTCGCAGGCCAATTCGCAGGCCAAACACTCCGTGCATTTGCCCTTTTTGGCCTCCTCTTCTGCGATGGCCAGAACCGGAAACTCACCGTCCAATTTCAGGATTTCCGGCTGGCAGGCCGCAATGCACGCTTTCGATTCACAGGTCTGGCATTTGGCGTAATCAAATGTCACGCTTCCTGTAAGCGTTTGAAAGGTGTAAGGCTTCTCAGCCGTCGGTTTCACAAAGGGCTTAGGGGGCTCGCCGGATTCCTTGTACGTATCTACCAAAAGTCGCAGTCGCTCCGCGCAATAATCAGCAGAATCGTCTTTTTTGTACCCTTCAACCGGGGCCGGTAAATCCTTGGTGTATTTTGTCAAAATCTCTACGGCAAGGTCTTCTTCATTTCCCCCCAAACGAATAACGGCCGGAACGGAAAGCCGCTCCTCCCTGAAGGCCTTAACCAGCCCCCTGGCCGAATGGAATTGCTCCTGACTGGCCACACCCGATCCCGAACCAAAATACCCGTCTATTCCCTTTTGCGAAAGAATAATTTTTGCCGCCCGGTACACCTTGGATGCCGGAGGATTTCCGCTGGTGTCCGTAAAATTCGCGATCTTGAATCCCTGTTTATTCACGGCATCCATCGACATCATGGAACCACCGCCGCCGGCGCCATGAAACCCGATGTACCCTTCTCCCTTTTTGAACCCCTGCTCCAATTGAATAAAATAGAAGGTTCCCCGATAATCATTTTTTTCCACTTTGTAGGCAATTTTCTCAAGCTCCGTGGGCGGATGATCGAACTCCCGGGCAATTTCTATTCCCAGCTCCGGGTGGCGGTAGATGGCATAGTCATCGATGGTTAACCGGCAATCTGCAGCAAAAATGGTCCCGTCTTCCGTCAGAACAAGAGGATTGATTTCGGCCGCGCGTGCGTCGTACTTTTTGGCGATTTTCCACAATCCGACCAACACATTGGCAATGTGCACCTGCAATTTTCCGTGGATGCCCGTTTTGCGAACCAGATTTCTCGTCTGGTAATCCCGCAATCCCGTCAGAACATCGATGGACATTTTGCCCAATTTGTCCGGATGTGCCTTTGCAATTTCCTCAATCCCGGTTCCTCCGACGGAGCTGAACAGAATCAGCGGGGATTTCGAGGTGTCGTCGATGATAATTCCCGTGTAAAATTCCTCTTGAATGGCCAGCTTTTCTTCGACCAACACCTTTTCCACACGAAATCCCTTGACAGACAGGCGAAACAGGTCTTCTGCTTTTTCAAACGCTTCGTCTGCCGTATCAGCAAACTGAATGCCCCCAAGAGAGGCCCGTTTTGTCGTCCACATCTGGGCTTTTAAAACGACAGGCTTTCCGATTTCAGCAGCAATCTCTTTGACCTCCCCGGGCGAGGAGGCAACCCTTCCCTCCGGAACTGAAATCTTAAACGCCTTCAGCAATTCTTTTCCTTGATATTCAAATAATCGTGCCACGTTTTTCCTCTATTATTTTTTCTGGGTTTTCATGTCAACCGGATCAAAAATAGATGCAGCATCCCGTATATGGAAAATATTGAATTCCTGCGATTTTGTCAACAAGATATTCGTTAATTTTGCATCCTAAGATCAGCGGTTCCCGTACTCCACACACAAATCCTTCAAGAAGCATTCCTCACACTTGGGCGCACGGGAGGTGCAGACTTTTCTCCCGTGTTCAATCAACAGATGCGAAAACAGGGTCCAGTCGCTGCGGGGAATTTTCTGCATAAGAATTTTTTCGATTTTTTCAGGATTTTTCTCCCCTGTCAGACCCAATCGCCGCGAAAGCCTGCCCACGTGCGTATCCACCACGACGCCCACATTTTTTCCAAAGGCATTTCCCAGAACGACATTTGCTGTCTTCCGTCCCACGCCCGGCAGCCGGACAAGCGCCTCCAGGGAATCGGGAACCTCGCCGCCGTGTTTCCCGACAATGATTTTACAGGATTCCTGAATGCTCCTGGCTTTTTGATGATAAAACCCCGTCGAACGAATGATTTCCTCCAGTTTTTCGATGGGAACCTCAGCCAGGTCGCGCGCTGTGGGGTAGTTCCTAAACAGCTTCGGGGTCACCTTGTTGACCCGTTCGTCGGTGCACTGGGCGGAAAGAATGGTGGCCACCAGCAATTGGACCGGTGTTTTGAAGTCCAGCGTGCAGGTCGCATCCGGGTAAACTTTTTTCAGGCGATCCAATACCTCGATTGCATGGCTGTCCCCTTTTTCCGGTTCCGAATCGGTTTCGGGGACAACCCAATAATTCACCACGGCGTCAGGCTTACCCAAGAATGGAATATCCTCCATCTACAATAATGGTCTGTCCCTGAATCATTTTTGCCAGATCGGAACAGAGCAAAATGGCCACATTCGCCACATCTTCCGGGGTAGTCAGACGGCCGGCCGGGGTTCGTTTCAGGGATTCTCTCAGAATGTCCTCCCGATTGGGAAAATGTTTGAGCGCATCCGTATCCACAACACCCGCGGAAATTGCATTCACCCGAATATTTTTCGGGGCCAATTCCACCGCCAAATGCCGAACAATGGATTCCAGAGCCGCCTTCGACGCACCCACAGCCGTGTAATTGGGAATAGCTCGAATGGCTCCCAAACTGGACACGGCAATGATAATTCCTTCGGAATCCGGTTTCTTGATGGCGTAAAAATGCTGGGCCAGAGGGATAAGCGTGGCAGCGTTGATGTCCATGGTCCAGTGCCAGTGCCGCATGGTAAGCTCAAGAGCCGGTCTCAGCACGCCGGAGGCCGCATTGCTGACCAGAATATCCAGATGACCAAACTCCTTTTCGATTTCCCCAAACATGGCCGTTATTTGATCTTGTTCCGCCACGTTGGCCTTGAGAATCAGGGCACGACGCCCGGCATTTTCAATCATTTTGGCCGTTTCCAGGGCCCGTGTATTTTGCCTGAGATAGTTGATGGCCACATCCGCACCCGCTTCCGCCAAACGCACGGCAATGGCTCGCCCAATGCCACGTGACCCTCCCGTAACAAGAGCTTTTTTTCCTTTGAGATCCTGCAGCATATGTCCTCCCAAAACATCCTGTTTTTCGAAATGAATTCTTACAAATACCGTAGAATAGATAAAAAGAAAGCGGATTCACCATCCGCTGACAACATAAGCATCTTCTCATTTTTCTTTTAAATTATACAAATTACAAACAAAAAAATCAAGACTTATTTAACCTGCATTATTCACAAATTTTCGCCATGAAGACCCTGAGTCACGAAGGTTATCATAATTAAAATAAGCGGACGAATTAGTGAATCTTCACCACGATGATCGTCAGATCATCTTCAAGATAATCCTTTTGTGTGAAATTGGAAACTGCCTTTAAAATGGCCTTCCGAATCTGGTAGGCACCCAGGTTGTGCTTGGTAATGAGGATGTCCAGAAGCAAAGCCATCTCAAAGAATTCTCCTTTGGGATTGCTGGCTTCAATGAGTCCGTCCGTGTAAAAAAACAACAGATCACCGGATTTCAGCCGGATCTTTTCGCGCCGGTAGGGCGGATTTTTCACAAATCCCAGAACCGTACCGCCCGTTTCAAGAAATTTTATCCGGCCCGTCTGTGTAATTAAGATCGGTGGATTATGCCCGGCGTTGCAGAACTCAAGGATTTTCTCTTTGGGATTTAATTCTGCCAGAAAAAAGGTGGCATATTTTCCCGGCAGTGTGTGTTCATAAAGAATTCGATTCAATCGGGCAACCAGACGATCGACTGTCCAATTTTCATTAATGCGGCTTTTAAAGGCCGAATACAGGGATGCCATCATCAGGGCGGCCGGCGCCCCTTTCCCCGAAACATCGCCGATGCAAATGCTGATATCACCCTTTTTCAAACGGGCAATATCGTAAAAATCACCGCTGACCAACCGGGAAGGAAGATTCACGGCTGAAAATTCATATCCCGGTACACGCGGCAGGCGCTTCGGAAGCAATGTCTTTTGAATTTCCCGGGCCAGACGCATTTCCCGCTCAAGCATTTGTTGTTCCATCAAACGCTGGTGAAGGCGGGCATTTTCAATGGCAATAGCCGCGTGGCCGGCCAGCGCTTCCAGAAGGGATAAATCGGATTCCACAAATGCGTTCTCTTTGTCCGATTCAATATTGAGAACACCAATAATTTTCCGCCGCCAATAGAGCGGTGCAATGAGCTCCGACCGCGTCTCTTTCCGGGCAATAATATAGCGCTTTTCCTTGAGAACATTGTTGATAATAAGCCCTCTCCCCGATTTGGCAACCACCCCAATCAATCCCCGACCCACCTTTAGATCGGCCTTTTTAACCGCCTCGGCATCGTAGCCGCGCAATATTTCCGGATGAATATTGCCTTTTTTGTCCGTCAGGAAAATCCCCGCGGCATCATACGGAATCACTTGACGAACCGAATCGATAATCAAATTTAACACTTCATCCAGCTCGATTGAGGAACTGATCTTCTTGGCCACCTCCAGGAGGAGCGTTTTCTCAAGGGACTCCCGTTGAATTTGCCGATAAAGACGGGCATTTTCAATGGAAACAGAAACCTGCAATCCCAGAAATCCCAGGAATTCGAGTGTTTTGTGATCAATGCTTCCGGGCTGCTCCAATTCAATCATAATAAAGCCGATCAACTGCTCCGAATGGACCAGCGGAACAACGAGAATAGAATCGGCTTCAAGTGTTGTGCCTTTGGTCGCAACCAGATTTCGGTTCACTATGAGCGGCTCCAGACCGTGCTTTTCGAATTCCTGCTGTATTCTGGGAGCCACTATCTCCTTAAGAGAGACATAGGCCTCCCGACTGTACCCGCGTGTAACCTCATATTCAATAACCTTTTTCATCCGGCAAAGAATAAAAATAGCCGCCTTTTTGTAGGGATAGATTTCCTGAAACAAATCCAAAACGGCATTCATGAGTGAGTAAATCTGAAGATTCGAGGATATAATTTTCCAGAGCGAACGTGTAATTTCTTTTTCCTGACTGGCTAATAATCTGACTTTCATGGCGGTCCGTTAGATATTTGCTTCTGTAAGATTTTTCTCTTCAATTTTTATGATATAATCTAAGAGAAGTTTCGATAAAACTCCAATCAAAGTTCCGGAAACAATCGATACAAGTGTAAGATACGGAAACAACCAGAAAAGTTCACCGCTTCGCACAAATAAAAAATAGGCCAAAATCAACTGGCTTGTATTGTGGGTAAACGCCCCCAAAATACTGTTGCCCACAATTGAAATTCCCCGGCCATAGGTTTTGACAACGCCCATCACCGCCGTGGCCAGTACGCCGCCCGTCAATGCAAAATAAAAAACAGGATTAAAGAATCCGCCAAACAAGAGGGCCGTAATGAATATCCGAAGCAGCACGACCCAAAAGGCCGCTTCAACATCGAATAGATACAGGGCCAGAAGGGTTGCAATGTGCGACAACCCGATTTTGCCGCCGGGCAAAGGCTGAGGCAAAAAGCTTTCAATTCCGAAGAGCAGTAATCCGCTGGCTGTTAATAATGACAGAATAATCCATTTTTTTAAGGAATCGCGTCTCATGAGTCATCGATTATTGGGTGATAACGTCAAAGGTTGGCTGATTTGGGCCGGTAATTCGAATCACGATACGATTGGGGACACAAACAATGATCTGGCCCGGACGAGAGATTTTCCCCATGCGCATGCAAATTTTGTGGGGGCAGTGAGACTGACTCACCCAAACCTTTCCCTTCCGAATCTGAAGAACCAATCCTCCTGAATCACCCGGAACAGAAAGGCTTTGATCCTTATTTAACGGCAATCGGTAAATGGGATGATTTCTGTACTCGATTACAACCGACGTCCCTTTTTTAAAATTACCCTGCAGATTCAGGAGAAACCCGGCACCGGCAACCACCAGCAAGGCCCCAATAATTACCCAATCCCCCCGGGAAAAATATTTAAAAAGCGGCCTCATTTTTTCTGAAGTTTCTGAATAGTTTTTTCCTTAAGAACCGACCGATTGTAGTATTCCCGGGCCACGTCATTTTGAGGATCCAGTTTCAACAAATTGGAAAATATTTTAATTGCCGCCTGATAATCCTCTTGAGAATATTTTTCGATTCCTGTTTGTAACAAGGACTTTACTTCTTTGCTTAATTCTTCCTTCGAAGTTTTCAAGTAACTCGCCGCTTTTTCGTTGGAGGGTTCCCCATCCAAAACCTTCTCAAAATAATGAATGGCCTGAACGTAATGTTGCCCGTTGAATGCCGCTATCCCTGCATTCAGATTTTTTTCCAACTCAATCTGATTGGTTAAA
>JAADHR010000086.1 GCA_013151735.1 Calditrichota bacterium
TTGTCAACGATCCGGTTATCGCCATGATTGAAGTAACCAACGAGAATTCCCTGTTTCGCATGTGGCGGGATGGAAAATTGAAGCACTTTTCGCAGGGTGGAGACTTGACCCTACGCCACGTTCGAATGCTGGACAGCTTGTGGCAGACCTTTCTTATTAATAAATATGGAACTACGGAGAATCTGCGTGCAGCCTGGAATGCCGGAAGTCGTTCGGCGGGGACGAAGGATTACATTTACGACGGAGGATTTGAAAAGGACCCTACACTCAGCCACTGGCAACTCGAGCTGCACAATTCGGCCCGGGGACGGATGGGGGTGGACACAGCCAATCCCTTTGAGGGGCTTCTTTCCGCAAAAGTGTCCGTAACGCAATCGAACGGTATCAACTGGCACATTCAATGGAAGCAGACAGGGTTGAGTCTTAAAAAGGATTCTCTCTACACCGTCTCGTTTGCCGCCCGCGCCAAGACAAGCAGAAAGATCACCGTGGCCGTTATGAAAGATGTGAGCCCCTGGACAGCCTATTTGGTGGCCACGATTCAGCTCACCTCCAATTGGAAAACCTTTGTTTTGAGCTTTCGCTCGTCGGAGGAGTGTGTGGGGAACGTTCGGCTTTCCTTTGAGCTGGGCGCGGCAACAGGAACCACCTGGTTCGATGAAATTCACATGAAAACCAGCGGTGCCATTGGCCTGGCGCCGGAAGAATCTCTCGAAAACCGCACCGTTGAGCGAATCGATTACACCAGGAGTGCGGGCTACACGGACAATCGCGTTAAGGACATGACCGCCTTTTATTTGAAGCTCGAGGATGATTTTTTCGCCGACATGACTCGTTATTTGAAAAATGATTTACATGTTCGATGCCCCATTGTGGGGACGAACTGGAATGTGGGCGTCGGCGACCTCGTGGTGCAGTCCAAATTGGATTATGTGGATAATCATGCGTATTGGGATCATCCGCAGTTCCCCCACGTTCCGTGGTCGCCCACCGATTGGTTCATCAACAATCAACCCATGGTAAAGGATGAAGATGGCGGTACCATCCCGTACCTTTTTGGTGGTGTGGGGTACGTGGGCAAGCCGTTTACCGTAAGTGAGTACAACCATCCGTTTCCCAATCGATACCAGACAGAAGGGGTGCTTTTTTTAACAAGCTACGCCTCCTTTTACAACAGCGATGCCATCATGTTCTTCGATTACTCCGATGTCAGCGACGACTGGGAGACCGATAAAATTGGCGGCTATTTTAGTCTGCACAGAAACACGGCCATGATGGCGCTCATGCCATCCTGCGCCTACGCCTTTCGGGAAGGGTGGATTCAACCCTCGCGCGAGGAAATTCACCTGAATTACAGCCGGGATCAGGTATTGCTCTCACCCAAAAAGGACGCGGGAAGCTGGCAGGGCCTGTCGCTTTTCCCCCGGAAAATCGCGCTTCAGCACGCGGTGCGAAATGCGAGCTTTGACAGTCCCATACCGTTGGATCCCGGGGCGCTTCCGCCGCCGCCTCAAAATCCCTACCGTTCGGATACGGGCGAGCTCTTGTGGGACACACAGGGTATTTTTCAGGTTGAAACACCCCGCTTTATAGGCGTGACGGGCTTCCTTCAGAATTTTCCTCATTCAGCCGTGGGGGGGCTGCTGCTGGAATCGGCCAGTGATTTTGCTACTCTCACCTGGGTGTCTCTCACCGGCGACTCCCTCAGCCGCGCTCGCCGGTCATTGATTACGCTTTCCACAAAGGCTCAGAACACAGGCATGGTGTGGGATGGCATTCACACGGTTCACAACCACTGGGGCGGTCCCCCCACGCAATTAAAACCCGTGGGTGTAAAACTTTCCCTTGCCATTCAGGCAGATTCCATTCGGCTGTTTCCGCTGGACGAGCGGGGCCACCCAACGTCTTTTTTTAAAACATACTTTCCCGACGCTGAAGGGCGGTTTACGGTTCGGCTGAATCAAAACACCGATCAAACCGTTTGGTTTGGAATTGAAGCGTTGGGATTGGCTTCTCACATCGGGGAGCCGCGCGAAGCAAAAGTTCTGCCAAGAGATTTTTGGGTGTCCCAGAATTACCCGAATCCCGTTGTAACCAGGGCGCCGGGTTTCCGGGGAACCACCGTGGCCTATTTTCTCCCCAAACCCTCGGATGTTCGAATCGAGATGGTCAACATTCTGGGACAACGGATTTTTTCCAAACAGTTTCACCGGCAGAGGGAGGGGACTCATCAATTTGTGTGGCAGGGAACCGATGAAGACGGGCATCGTCTCCAGAGCGGCGTGTACTTTTTGCAGATTATTTGTCAAACGCAGCACCAGACAAAGGAAATCGTGCGGAAAATTCTTCTTTTCAATGGTCAAAAAATTGATTAAATTCAGGAGTAGGGAGGAATGAAAAAATTGCGTTTTTTGGGGTTTGCGGGTTTGGGATTTTTTTTAATCGTAACAGGGAGCTGGGGGCAATCCATTCATCGGAAATCCGTTGATGAAAAAGTGGCCGCATTGCTATCGAAGATGACCCTTGAGGAAAAAGTCGGGCAAATGACCCAGCTGAGTCTTGAGTTTGTGTCAAAGGGATTCCCTTCTCCGGAGTCGCCTCTTCAATTGGATGAGACCCGCCTGCGGGATGCCATTGTTACCCATCATATCGGTTCGATTCTGAATGTGGGAACACATGCGCACACCGTCCGGGAGTGGCACCGAATCATTACAAAAATTCAGGATGTGGCCACCCGGGAAACCCGCCTGGGCATCCCCATTCTTTACGGTATTGATGCGATTCACGGTGCCAACTACACGACAGGAGCCACCCTTTTTCCGCAAGCCCTTGGAATGGCTGCCACCTGGAATCCGGAGTTGGTTAAGAAGGATGGCCAAATTACCGCCTACGAGGTCCGCGCCTCCGGGATCCCCTGGAATTTTAATCCCGTGCTGGGTGTGGGACGACAGCCGCTCTGGCCGCGGTTGTTTGAAACCTTTGGGGAAGACCCCTATTTGGTTTCGGTGATGGGAGCGGCGTACATCAAAGGTCTGGAGGGAGACCAGAACATCATTTCCGATCGTGACAAAGTGGCCTCCTGTATGAAGCACTACCTTGGCTACAGCTTTCCGCTTTCCGGGAAGGATCGCACTCCGGCCTGGATTCCTGAGCGGATGCTCCGGGAGTATTTTCTTCCGCCGTTCCGGGCGGCCGTGCAGGCCGGAAGTCACACGCTGATGGTAAATTCATCGGAGATCAATGGAATTCCCGTGCATTCCAGCCACTTCTTGCTGACGGACGTTCTGCGGGGCGAACTGGGATTTCAGGGAATGGTGGTGTCCGATTGGCAGGATATTGAAAATCTGTACCGGCGGGAAAAGGTGGCCGCCACACAAAAAGAAGCGGTAAAAATGGCGGTTTTGGCAGGCGTGGACATGAGCATGGTGCCTCTGGATTACAGCTTTTACAATGATCTGATTGAGCTGGTCCGGGAAAATGAGGTCCCGGAGTCCCGCGTGGATGAAGCGGTTTCGAGAATCTTGAAGCTGAAATTTGAATTGGGACTCTTTGATGCTCCCTACCCGAATCCCAAGTTTGGGAAAAAATTTGCCTCGAAAGAATTTCAGCAGGTCAATCTTCAGGCGGCCCGGGAGTCGATTACCCTTCTAAAAAATGAAAAGGAATTCTTCCTCTGAAAAAGAATGCCCGCGTGTTGGTTACGGGCCCTACAGCCGATAAACTACGGGTTCTCAATGGCGGCTGGACAATTACCTGGCAGGGAAATGACGAGTCGCTTTACCCAAAGGATAAATGGACCATTTTGCAGGCCATCCAACATAAATTGGGTTCCCGTCGTGTGACATTTGTGCCGGGAGTTTCATTTGAAAAGGAAATCGACATCCCCGCTGCCGTGAAGGCGGCGCACGGTGCGGATGTGGCGATTGTTTGTCTGGGTGAGGATGCTTATTGTGAATCCGAAGGCAATATTACGAATTTAACCCTGCCGGAGGCACAGCTGAAATTGGCGGAAGCGCTGGAAAAAACAAACGTACCTGTTATTCTGGTTCTGGCGGAAGGCCGCCCGCGCATCATCAACCGAATTGCACAGGGTGCGTCCGGTATTTTGATGGCCTATCTCCCGGGATTGGAAGGAGGCCGGGCCGTTGCGGACATCTTGTTCGGAGATGTGAACCCCTCAGGGAAGTTGCCCATCACGTACCCGCGCCATACGAATGATTTTACCCTGTACGATCACAAAACCAGTGAAAATTTTGATGAAAAACACCGTTACGATCCGCAGTTTCCTTTTGGTTTCGGATTGAGCTACACGCGCTTTGCGTACTCCGGGCTGACCGTTACGCCCAAAACGGCACAAATCGGAACGCCCGTGAGGGTCTCGGTTACGGTGAAAAATGTGGGACACCGCCCTGGCAAAGAGGTTGTTCAACTGTATGTGAGCGATCTGGTGGCCTCGATTACACCCTCGGAGAAACGACTCAAGCGGTTCAAAAAAATAGCCCTTTCTCCGGGTGAAAGCAAAACAGTCTCGTTTACACTCCATAAAGCCGATTTTGTTTTCTGGGGACGGGACAACAAACCCGTTGTTGAACCGGGTGTGTTCAGGGTTTCCATCGGCGGACGGAATCGGGAGTTCACGACGCTGAAAGAATGAATGAAATCGGAATGAAAACCAGGTAGCCGCACCCTTTTAGGGTGCGTTGGGTTTGGTGCAAATTGGGAGGGCGGCGGCGTAAAGCCTGCGGCTACGGGGTGGGTCTGTTCGGGTATTATTAAATGGATAATAGATAATTATTAAAATGATAAGATCATTTGAAATAATTAGACTGACATTAACGTAACCTCTTGATAATAAATGAAACTGTTTTAAATCAGCGGCTGGTACGCTTCTTGCAATTTAATGTTTATTTGAATCAGTGGGTTTGGCGGTACTGAAATCGACTGTTTCTTTGTGTCCGTTTATTAAAACGGTCCTACCCCTGTCGCAGGCGCTTGGAACCCTGAAGGCCGAATGGGTGCCGGGAGTTTTGGGAGATTTTAATCCGAAAGGAAGAATTCGGGTTTCAAGAAGATAAAAAAAACGGTAAGGAGGTGAGACGGGAGTTTACTGGATGATTGGTTAAGAATTTAAGCAGGGGAACTGAAGATAAAGGAATTACAGCAACAGACATTCCAAAGTGGAGGAGGTTGTTATGAAAAAATTATTACCATTACTTGTGATTGTGTTATTTCTTGTTCCGGTAATGGGGCATGCCCAGCAAATGATTGAAAGTTTCGATCAGGCGCCGGCAGACACAAATTACTGGAACTGGTTTAATCCGGTAAACCCCAATGTGCATTTTGGGGCACACTATCAAACCAATGTCAGTGCCGATTCCCAGTACGGCTGGATCAAAGTCAGCTACGTAAACGACCCGGTCATTCAGGGCACGGGCGCCATGCAGGTGGATTACAGCGTCCACAACACAGAAAGTTGGGGCGGATACACCAAATTGGAGCACTGGAACCCCGATTCAAATGCGGTGTACGACTGGTCGGCTTACGATTCGATTTCGTTCTGGTATTACAACAAGGTTCCTCAATCCCTGACAGGTCGGGTAACCTTTCGCTTCGATTTACAGGAAGTAAGCAATTCTCCCAACGGAAACAAAACCTACGATGTAAATGACTGTGAATATTACTATTCCTTCCTGAATATTTTGGATGATGCTCCGGGCTGGCACAAGATCACCATGCCTCTGAAAGCGGATCCCAATTACTGGAATGGAGAAGGTTTCAATCATACGGGTTGGGCAGGTATTGCCGGCAACAACCAATTGGATCTGGATAAAATAAAGGGGTGGTCGTTTGAATTCTCGATTAGCGGCGCCGGTGAAGGTGATTATTCTCAGGGTACCATCGTATTGGATGCCCTGGAATTAAAGGGATTGAAAAAAGTGGCCCTCATATTCTTCAATGGCCGGGCGGTACCCAGCAATGTGACGCTGGACCCGGGCTGGGGAGGAGGATCTTATGAAATCACCGATGAAGAAGCCTCTGTTGCAACCACGAATTCCATTAAATGGAATACCCCTCCCAATGACTGGGCGGTGTGGGATGGATTGGTTTTCACGCTTTCTTCCCCTAAAAATCTGACAGCGAGCTGGCCGACGGATTCGCTTCATTTTATGATTAAAGCAGATGCGGGTCTTGGCCCTCTTAAAATCGTGTTGAGTGATGATGATAAAGACGGCGACGGCCCGGATCTGGAGTACGAAGCATTTTACATGCTGGAAGAAGGTGACGTGGGTTACGATGGTACCTGGAAAGAAGTAAACATTGCCCTGAAAGATTTTGATCGAAATGGTGGCGGCTGGAATGGGTCGGCCATGCAATACGATCAACTCATGGATTCCACACGGGTGTCCAAACTGAAAATTCTGATTGCGAGCACCGCCGCTGTGGGAAAGGTCGTTTATCTGGACAACATCTGGACGGATCATCCCGCAATTGATGTAATTGCTCCCGAAGCACCCACCGGTGTGGCGGGCACCCCGGGAGAGTACTACAATTTGGTCATCTGGCAGGATGTGCCGGGTGAGAGCGGCGAGGTTTATGATGTGTACGCCAGCAAAAAACCCATCACGGATATCACGTCTCCCGACGTGGATGTAGTGGCCAAGGGGGTTAATGAAGATGTGCAAACCGCTATTCACTGGCTTAATTACCCCTTAAAAGATCACGATGTAACCTATTATTACGCTGTAAGATGCCGCGATGCCGCCGGGAACATTGGTCCTCTGGCCGTTTCGTCGCAACCGACCACGAACAAGGCCAAAGGCATTGCGACCATTTCCCTGAATCCGCCGGCCAATTTTGCAGCGGACGGCGATTTTACCGAATGGGAAAACAGCGGCATTAAGCCCTTTGTGTTGAGTCCTTCAACCGCCCACATTGGTGCGGGTTCGTTTACGGATGACAATGACCTGACGGCCACGGTTTACATGGCGGCAGACGCCACGTACCTGTATTTTGCCGTCGATGCCATTGATGACGTCTTCAGCTTCGACCCGGCCGGCAACTGGTGGGAAGATGACGCGGTGGAATTGTTTATCGGATTGTACGATTGGCGCGGCCCGAAGCACAATTCCTATGAGCGCGGCAATGAGCCTGATTACCAGCTTCTGATTCGCGTGGATGGTCTGTACAATGGGCGGAATGGAAATGCCATGATTTACTCGCCGGATTCAACGAATTATTATTTTGAAGGCCTGGGTGTTTCCGACTACGCCATTGAAACCAAAATCCCATGGACGAGCATTGCCTTTGGCGATGACAAGGTGTTTACACCGGTGCGCGGCATGCGGATTCCTCTGGATATTTACATTCACGATTCCGATCAGACCAATGTCAGCGATGGAACCCTTTCCACGTCGCCGTTTGATAACGACAATTCCTGGCAATCGCCTGAACATTGGTCTTACACCTGGATCGGTGACACCACTGAGGTGGCCACAGCCGTTCACGAAAATGGCAAGGGCCGGGTGGTTATGACCTACGAATTGGGACAAAATTACCCGAATCCGTTTAATCCGACCACAACCATTGAGTATTCTCTGGCCAAATCCGGTCTGGTAACTCTGGATATTTACAACACATTAGGCCAGAAGGTGAAATCGCTGGTGAACGGAAGGCAAGCAGCCGGCCGACATTTTGTCCATGTGGCGGCTCAGGATCTGCCTTCTGGAATCTATTTCTACCAGATCAAGGCGGGACATTTCTCGCAGATCAAAAAAATGATTTTGATGAAATAATCCGGCATGGCGTTTTCATGAAGAAAGGGTGAAACGGCGTACCGGTTTCACCTTTTCTTCATTTTTAATTTTAAAGGAATAGGTTATGTTGAGAGCAAAAACAGGTGTGATTTTTGCATTTCTTACAGTTTCTCTTGTTTTTCTGTGGATGAATCCCCTTGTGGCGCAGACAACCGGAAAAATTGTCGGCCGGGTAGTGGATCAACAAAACGGGCAGCCCCTGCCGGGGGCCAATGTGTTGGTGGAAGGGACGACCCGGGGAGCGGCAGCAGACACAAAGGGAAATTTTTTCATCATCAATCTGCCGCCGGGCGTGTACACATTGCGGGTACAAATGCTGGGTTACGAGACGGTTCGGGTGGAAAAGCTGCGGGTCTCGGTTAATCGGACCACAAACGTGACCGTGAAAATGAAACCCACTGTGATCAAAGGACAGGTGGTTGTGGTGGAAGCCCCCAAAGTCGCCATAAAAAAAGATCAAACCAGTTCTGTGAGAAATGTCTCATCAGACGAGATTAAAGTGCTTCCGGTGGAAAATGTGTCCGGTGTCATCGGCATGCAGGCGGGGGTGGTACAGGGCCATTTCCGGGGCGGACGACTGGGAGAAGTCGCCTACATGGTAGACGGGGTGCAGGTGACCAACACCTTCAGCGGAACAGGCCGTTCCGTTGACCTGGAACCCGATGCCATAAAAGACCTGGAGGTAATTACCGGTACCTTCAATGCCGAATATGGCAAGGCGATGAGTGGAGTGGTGAATCTTGTTACAAAGGAAGGGGGTAAAAAATTCCACGGTGCGGTATCGGCTTCTCTGGCCAATTATTTCACGCAGCACAAGGACATTTTTATTGGATTAAAGGATTCCGAACTGGATCGAAATCAGGACTACAAAATTCGGTTGAGCGGTCCGATCTGGAAAAATCGAATAACCTTTTTTACAAATGCCCGCGTGCAGGACAACAAAAACTACCTGAACGGCATTCGTCGGTTTCATGTTTGGGATTACAGCTATTTTTCTTCCAATGATTCCACACAATGGTATTCCGAGCACACAGGAGACAATGCCTATGTGCCCATGAATCGAACCCAAAATAAATCGTTTTTTGGAAAAATCACGGCGAAGCCCTTTGCGAATTTTAAGACGTCTTTGCTCTACACATACAATAAAGACAACTGGCACACGTACAACCACGAGTTTAAGTACGATCCCGACGGTATGGGAAGCACGCATCGCCAGTCGCACATGATTTCGTTTCACATTAATCACATGTTATCCCCCAGGATGTTCTACGAACTGAAATTGTCGTCGATTTATGACTACACGGGCTGGTACGTTTTCAAGAATCCCTTTGATCCCCGTTACGTGAACGACCGGTTTCTGGTCAATGACGGGCCGGGATTTTACACCGGCGGACAACAAAAGAATCACACGGAAACGGTGCTTGATGATAAAAATGCCAAACTGGATTTGACCTGGCAAGTAACCCAACACCACAGCCTGAAAACGGGCGTTTCCTACGTCCATCACGATCTGGATCACAAATGGTTTCAAATTCGGAATTATTACGCAGGAACCGATTCCGAAACGGTGGCGTACAAACCTGTTATTTTCCCGGACTCTTCCATTTACACGGATATTTATCACCACACGCCTTATGAATTTTCATCCTACATCCAGGATAAGATGGAATTCCAGGAAATGGTTATTAATATCGGGGTGCGCCTGGATTATTTCAATCCGAATTCCGTTTATCCTTCCCAGCGGCGGAACCCGGCCAATCGGCTTCGATTTCCAAACGATCCGTCGCGGATGTCCAAATATTTGAAAGCGGATCCCAAGTGGCAGGTCAGTCCGCGTTTTGGACTTTCCTACCAACTGGGAAAGGCGGCCCTCCTGCATTTTAGCTACGGCCATTTTTTCCAGATGCCTCCCATGTACGCGATGTACCAGAATCATTCGTTTCGGGTTGCCCCGACCAATTACACAACGGTCATGGGAAATGCTCAAATTCACGCCCAGAAAACCGTTCAATATGAAGTGGGCCTCTGGCAGGAATTGGCCCGGAATATGGGTTTGGAAGTGACGCTCTTTTACCGGGATATTTATGATTTGCTCACGGCCCGGATCATTACGACGTATAATCAAATCAAATACGGACTTTACGATAATAAAGATTACGGCAATGCGCGGGGATTGGAAATCAAATACGATTACCGGCAGGGGCCACTGGCTGTTTACCTGAATTACACGCTTCAGTACACGCGTGGAAATGCGGACAATCCGACCCAGACCTTCACCCGGGCCGGAAACAGCATGGATCCGGTGCCCATTCTCATCCCGATGAGCTGGGATCAGCGGCACACCCTCAATGTGACGGTGGGATATAACACACAAAATTACGGTGCTACCGTAACGGCTTACTACAATTCCGGAACGCCCTACACCTGGACCCCCATTCCGGAGAATCCCCTCTCCAAGGTGAATCTGTATCCTAACAATGCCTGGAAACCCAGCACGTACAACGTGGACCTGAACAGTTTTTACACCATAAAACTTCGCGGAAATCTTCAGGGACAGATCAGTCTCCATGTGTACAATTTGCTGGATCGGCTGAACGAAGTGTGGGTGAACAATCAAACGGGGCGGGCCTACACGGCCATTGTCCGCCAGCAGGATATTTTAAGGCACCGAAGCAACTTTAACACCTATATGGATCGGGTGCACAATCCGGCCATGTTTTCGGCACCGCGTTTGGTGAAGCTTGGTTTTGGAATTCTTTTTTAGCCGGTAGGAGGACCTGACAAACGAAATTCAGGACAGTGAATCGAGGGAAGTAAAAGATGAAGAAATATGTGTACATTTTAATGGGTCTGTTTTTGGCGATTGGGTGTGTTACGCCTCTGTTTTCTCAGGGGCGAGTGTATCAGGGACCGGAGGATCCCGCCGGAGATATTGCGGCCATTCGGGCCGGCTATATGAACGGTAACCGGATTCTACTCTATTTTCAGAATACAACCGAACTTTCTCACTGGCCTGAAATCAATACGTCAAAATGGCCTAATAATTATCAGGGGGTTCGCATGCTGGACGGTGTGGCCCTGATGGTAGGGGCACGGGTGTTTATTGAAAAAACAGGCGCTGCTGTGGATACCATTCCGGTAACCGACCCGGTGAAAATCCGGTTTCTGGCGGCACAGGGGAAAATCGATACACTTTACTTTCTGCAAACCCAGTACCGGGAAGAAATGGACACCGATCCCACCGGAACTATCAAATGGGGCTTTTACCCGGTTTTTGGTTATTTCAATGAAACAAGCGATTATCCCGCCATGAGCAATTTACCCGGCTCCTGGCCCCCCGAAGGATGGCCTGCCCGGGGCAGAAGCCTGAAATGGCCGGGTGAATGGGACGGCCGCTTTGGGCGCGGTGTGATCTACGCCGACCTGGAAACCTATTTTGTGGTGAACGATGCCCAGGATCAGGAATACCTGGGCCCCGAAGACCGCGCAAGGTACTACCCCCGGCCGGGTGTGAAAATCGGCGATCTCCGGCCTCAGGTGACCATCCAGAAAGGCGACCCCTGGGGTGGTCTGGGTATTCGTGTGCAGACCAGGGGGTTTCAGTGGAACAACCCTCAGGCCCGCGATGCCCTGTTTTGGGAATACACCATTGCCAATATTTCCGATTACGATCTCCCCGATGTGGCATTCGGGTATTGGGTGGATAACGGAATTGGCGGCCCCAACGATGACGACGAACTGGGGTATTTTGATACGAAAATCGATATGGCCTATTCCTGGGATATTAACGGGGTCGGTTTGGGCGGACTGCCCACCGGTACGATGGGGTTTGCCTATCTGGAAAGCCCCGGAAGCCCATACGATGGAATCGACAATGATCAGGACGGCCTCATCGATGAGAAAAGAGACAATTTAGCGACCAAAAAGATCGGCCCGGAAGAGGGTATTGCCAATCTGCAGGATTTTCTGGATTTTTATCATCTCAAAAAGGAAGATCTGCACGAACACTGGGATGCCGACGAAGATCAGGATTGGGAAGATGGAAACGATCTCAACGGCGATGGCATCTACGAGTCCAATGAAAATGCAGGTGACGACGTGGGACTGGACGGTGTGGGGCCGACGGAATTGAATTACAAGGGACCCGACCAGGGTGAATGCAATCATAAGCCCGATTACGTAGAGGGTGTGGGCTGCGAACCGAATTTCGATGAAACCGATGTCTCCGAAAGTGACATGATTGGCTTAACCTCTTTCATGATGTTTCCCGTACAGCCGCACGCTCCGCCCTACACCAAGTGGTTCCGAAACGACAAATCCATGTGGGAGGTGATTGGGGAGGATCATCTGGTAGAGTACAGCGGGAAGATTTCAAATTTGATTGAAACCTTTGCCACCGGTCCGTTTCCGCTTCACAAGGGACTGACGGAACGTATTTCCATGTCGGAATTGCATTCGTACGATCCGTTGGAAGGATTGAATTCGGATACGCATTCCGCCCCGGCGCTGTACCGCCAAAAAAACATTGTACAGGTCATTTACGAAAAGGATTATCGATTCGCCCAGCCGCCGAAAATGCCCACGCTTAAAGCCACGGCGGGCGACGGCGTAGTTATTCTGACCTGGGATAATATTGCGGATACCAAAACCCGCGATCCCTTTTTGGGCAATGTGAATGATTTTGAAGGGTACAAGTTGTTCAAGGCAACGGACAAGAAAATGTCCGATGCGGAAGTGATTACCGATGGGTACGGTACCCCGATGTTCAAAAAGCCCATTTTCCAGTGTGATAAAGTGGACGGGAAAAGCGGATTCACCAACTACGGCCTGGTTAACGGGATGGGCTACAATCTGGGAAATGAAACCGGAATCGTTCACCATTTTATCGATCACAATGTGGAAAATGGCCGCACCTATTACTACGCGATTGTGGCCTACGATTCGGGGGCCTCTACCATCGGCCCCGGCATTGCGCCTTCCGAAAATAAAATCATAATTGATCTGGATGAAGACGAAAATGTGCGGGCTGTGGGACCCAATGTGCAGATTGTTACACCCCATCAATTGGCTGCCGGGTACGTTCCGCCCTCCGTTTCCCTGTCCGATTCCAATCAAACCGTGGGAACGGCAACCATCGCCCCGGAAATTCTGGCCAAAAACAGTCTGCAAGAAGGGCATACCTACAAGGTTAAATTCAGCGTGGACACCCTTCGAACCGTTCCCTATTACACGCACGGGCTGTGGTACGTGAATAACGGATTTTTTATTTACGATATTTCCAACCACAATGCCCTTGTTTACAAAGAAACCCCGGAGCAGTACGCCTACCACAATCTGGTGTATCACGATACGCTGGGAGGATTTTGGAGTTTGAAAACCGGCAGCGAAATCTCAACGGACATTTTTGACGGCATGCTGCTGCGAATTGACGGGATGGTGGAGGAGCCCCAATTCGATTCCGAAAAATCGGGGTGGCTGGTTGGAAATTCTCCGATCAGTATTATTCCCACAAGCGAGGAATCCCGATATCTGCCGTGGGATTACGACATCATCTTCACGGGAATGGATTCGGCTTACGTGGGACGGGTTAATTCCCGCTCCATTCACGACGAAACGGGCAGGCGCATCCCGAGAACCCAAATTCTGAATCACCAGGCCTTTAGTTTTTACGTGTTAAATAAATCATTTAAGGATTCCCTGGGGCATTACGAAATGATGGATTTAATGGCTCAGGACATGAATGAGGACGGCCGGTTTGAGATGTTGAAGGATCGCGTGTTAGTGGGTCCTGTAAACGATAAAAACGGCTGGGCGGGCACCGCTTTTATCATTGATTTCAGAAGCGCCCTGGATAGCACGGAACTGCCCAAACCCAATGATGTGTACCATGTGACATTTAAGCGCCCCTTCCTTGAAACGGATTCGCTGTTGTTTACGGTTCAACCCGCCGGCAAGTTGAATTCGGCCGACTTAAAAAGCACCATGCAGAAAATCAAGGTGGTGCCCAATCCGTACGTGGCGACCAATGCCATGGAACCGGCTGTTTCCAATTATTTTCTGAATCAGCGGCGGCGGCTTTTGTTTACCCATTTGCCGGCGCAATGTACCATTAAAATCTTTACGATGAGCGGAGTGCTGGTGCGGGAAATTGATGTCAACAACCCGGCAGATGACGGCATTGCCACTTGGAATCTGCGATCCCGCGAGGGGCTGGAAGTGGCGGCCGGTATGTACATTTTTTACGTAAAGGCCAAAGCCACGGGTGATGAAAAAATGGGAAAATTTGCCATTATAAAATAGAGGGTTTTTATTTAAAAAAAGTAGTTTCCCACGAATTTCACGAATTATCACAAGTTGATTTTATTGAAATTGAATTCGTGCGATGTGTGTCATTCGTGGCCTTTGGAATAAACACAATAGATTTTTGTTGGAACCGAATATTTTTCGAACGACAACCATTTGATGAAAGGTAGTTGCGATGGTGAGATTTCAACGTGTCGGATTTAGGCTGATTTTTCTGACCGCTCTTTTGGTTTTTACGGTTCAGGCGGAAGCACAAAAGCCCTACCGGGTGGGTACAACCACGGCCAATTTTCTGGAGGTCGGCTACGGAAGTGCCGGGAGCGCCATGGGAGATGCCTACGTTAGTGTGGCAAACGATCTTTCGTCCATTTACTGGAATCCGGCCGGCCTGGCCTTTATGAAACAAAATGAAGCCCAATTCAGCTACCAGCCCTGGCTGGTGAACATCAACACCTCGTTCACGAGCGTGGGACTGGTGCTTCCCGGGATCGGAACCCTTGCTCTGGGGCTCATTCAGGTGAGCTACGGCGATATGGACGTAACCTCGCTGGAAATGCAGGAGGGAACCGGCGAAAAGTTTACCGCTGCCGATTACGCCTTCAGCCTGTCCTATTCGCGAAGAATTACACACTGGTTTTCGTTTGGAGCATCGGCCAAGTACATTGCGTCACAAATCTGGCACGAACACGCTTCGGCCATGGCTCTGGATCTGGGTGTGATTGTGAAAACCTTCTTTTTCTCACCCACGGGCAAACGGGCCGACGGCCTGAATATCGGTATGAGCATATCCAACTACGGCACACGCATGAAATACGACGGAATCGACCTGACCCGTCCCATTGATATTTTGCCCCGTGAAAATGGAAATTATGCAGATGTCCCGGGACAGTTTAAAATGCGGGGTTGGGAATTGCCTCTTCTTTTCCGGATTGGGGTTTCTGTGAATCCCATTGTGTACGGGAGTCATCGGCTGACGCTGGCAGCAGATGCCCTTCATCCCAACAATAACAGTGAGTCCGTGAATGTGGGAGCCCAATACGAACTGACCCTTCCGTCGGCGGGAACCTTTTATTTACGGGGAGGGTACAAGGCCTTGTTTATGGATGAATCGCAATACGGATTCACCTTTGGCGGCGGAATGACCCTTCGCATGATGCACAACGTGGCGTTGAAACTGGCATACGCCTACCGGGGAATTGGCCTGCTGGGAAAAATCAGTTCCTATTCTGTGGGTGTGGCCTTTTAAGAAGAAGAGGAGGCGTTTTTTATTCTGAAAAAGCAATCTGTTTTCTGGCTTTTATGGGGAGCGGGAAGTCTAATCTTGATTTTTTTCATTTCCTGTTCCCATCGTGTTCCCCAACAGCCTCAGGAGAAAATTTTGGCCAAAGTTGGGGACCGGACCCTTTCCGTGGCTGAATTTATCCGCCGCGCCGAGTACACCATTCGTCCCGCTTACTGCCGCAAGGACAACTACATTCACCGAAAAATTGTGCTCAACTCACTGATCGCTGAGAAGCTGCTGGCCCTTGAGGCCGGCAAAGAGAACCCGCTTGTTCAAAACGAGGAATTTCAGGACTTTTTGGAAGGGCGAAAGGAACAGGCCATGCGCCAGTGGTTGTTTGCACATGATTTTTACCGGAAGGTCACATTGGACACGACTCGTGTAAAACAGGTTTACCGATTGGCGGGTCGAACCTACCAAATTGCCTATTTTAGTGTGAAAACACCTTCGGCGGCCAAAATCGTCCGGGAAAAACTGAACCAGGGGGAACCGTTTGAGCAGGTCTTCCGGGATTTTGGGGGACTCCGGAAACTGCCCCGGCGTCAGGTGGCCTGGGCTGAGCCGGAAAACGAGGCCATTGAGCAGGCGCTGTTTTCGGCCCCGGTAGAAAAGAATGCGGTTATTGGCCCGCTGCAAGTCGGAAACAATTATTACACGACGATCAAAATTTTGGGCTGGACGGATGAAATCGCTCTTTCCACCTCCCAAATGCAGCAGCGCTGGAAGGATGTTTCCGATCGACTCCGGGAACAGGAAGCGGAAAAAAGTTACCTAAACTTTGTAGCCCGGCTGATGCACGGCAAGCGGGTGGAATTTAACCCGGAAACGTTTAGGGCTCTGGTGAAAATTTACCAGCCCCTTTATTTGAAATCGGACAAGGAAAAGAAGCGGGCTTTCAACGAACGGTTCTGGCAGAAAAAATCTCCCGAAAAGGTTCAGAATGACCGTGCCGGGAGAGAAATTGCTCCTCTTTTGAACCGACCCCTTCTTCGCCTGAATCACGAAACCTGGACCGTTGCCCGATTCCTGAAGGAAGAGAGGATTCACCCCCTGGTTTTTCGGAAAAAGAAAATGACCGGAAAGGAATTCCCGGAGCAGTTTAAATTGGCTATCGTGGATTTGATTCAGGATAAATTTGTGGCTGAGGCGGCGCAGAAGAAGGGCTACGACACCGTCGATCTGGTACAACGGAATGTGGCCATGTGGCGGGACAATCTTCTGGCACTCTATCAGCGAAACCGATTTCTGGAATCCATCGGTAAAAAAGACGCCTTTTACAAAGACCAGATGAAAGTGCTTAAAGAGGATTTAAATCCCTACATTCGAAAATTACAGCAAAAATACGCCAACCAAATTGAAATCGATACGGATGCGTTTGAGAAGATTCACCTGACCCGAATCGACATGATGGTTCTTCAAAAAAATGTCCCGTTTCCCATTGTGGTGCCCAGTTTTCCGGTGGTGACAACGCTGAACAAACTGGATTACGGCCGAAAAATGTCTCAAAAGAACAAATAGTTGAGCGAAAATTAAAAGACAAATCCGGAAAAATGCAAAATCATCGAGAAGAGCGTTGTGTTTTGAAAGCAATTCATCCAAATTAGGCGTTTTCGATCAAACACGAAATAGGTCTCC
The DNA here is from genome assembly GCA_013151735.1 of Calditrichota bacterium. Taxonomy (NCBI): domain Bacteria; kingdom Pseudomonadati; phylum Calditrichota; species Calditrichota bacterium. The sequence goes on from JAADHR010000086.1 coordinate 17,035, forward strand.
CATGAAGAAAACCCTTCTCCTCATCCTGTTAAGCCTGAGTTTTGTTCTGCCTGCCGAGGCAAAATCCCTTAAAGGGGCGGAGCTTCGAACCCTGCAATCGTACACCTACGGCCGGTTTGAAGTCCGTTACCGGGCCGTTCAGGCAAGCGGCGCACTGGCGTCCTTTTTTACCTTTCACGACAACATTTCCAGCACAAAGGACTGGAATGAAATCGACATTGAAATTATGGGACGCTACACCGATGAAGTCCAGTTGAACACGATTACGGCCGGGCAAACGAGTCACGTCTACCCGCAGTGGGTGTCGTTTAATCCCGCTGCCGATTTCCACACGTACGCCTTTGAGTGGACACCCAACGCGGTGGCCTGGTTTATCGACGGCAAAGAAGTGGTTCGGCAAACCGGGGAACACATTGCCACACTTAACAAGCCTCAAAAGATTATGATGAACATCTGGCCGCCAGCCTACTCCAATTGGGCGGGGAAATGGAATCCGGCGGTGCTGCCGCTTTTTGCTTACTACGATTGGGTGAGTTACGCCTCCTACACGCCCGGTCGCGGAAATACGGGCACGGACCACAATTTTACTCTTCAATGGAAGGACGATTTCGATCGTTTTGATGCGTCCCGTTGGGCAAAGGCCACTCACACCTTTTCGGGGAACAATTGCGATTTTACACCGGAAAATGCGGTTTTCAAAGACGGCTTTCTAATTTTATGCCTGACGGATGCGGAACACACCGGTTTTGTGGATCGAAATCCACCCACGGTTTTGTGGGCACGGGCAGCGCCCGGACAGGTAACCGTCCGTTTTTCGGAAGCCGTGGAGCAGGCCAGTGCAGAAAAACGATCCCACTATTCGATTCCGGGCGCAACCATTCAATCTGCAACACTGCAGAAGGATGCTCACACGGTGGTGTTGGAGGTGCCGGATCTGGATCTCGGTCAGTCTTACAATCTGGTGGTGTTGGGAATCCGGGATCGGGCGCCGCAGCCCAATCTCCTGACGGGTAAACTGGTCCCCATTATCATGCCTCAGCCGCTAACGTTTCCGGTAAAAATCAACGTGGGCGGACCTTCCGTACTCGGATTCCTGCCCGACCAGGAATGGGGCCCTGACGTGGAATACGGGTTTGAAGACGGGCAGACGGCCACGATTTCCCCCGGAATTGACATCAAGAACACCTCTCTGGATGCCATCTACCGAAGTGAACGCTATGGCCTGGTGGCGTACCGCGTCCGGGTGCCCAACGGCCTGTACAAGGTCACACTTCTGATGGCTGAAAACAGTTTTCAATCGACCGGGGCACGTGTGTTCGACGTGGCGATCGAAGGGAAAAAGGTGGTTTCCAATCTCGATCTCTTTGAAACCGTCGGCGAACATGTGGCTTACCCCAAAGTGATTCGCGGAATTTCCGTGACGGACGGCGTGCTGGATGTGTATTTCGGGGCGTCGGTCAATCATGCCCTGCTAAACGGGTTGGTGGTTGAGCCTGAGGAAGAAGGGGTCTTATCCCCTCCAACAGAAAAACCGGAATCCTTTCACCTGTTTCACAATTACCCGAACCCCTTTTCGCGTGCCACATCCATTCGGTTTCGTATTTCGGAAGCGGGGCACGTGCGGGTTGAAATCTACAACATTCTGGGGCAAGAGGTTGCGGTTCTCCTCAATCAGGTGAAACCCGCCGGGGAGTACCGCGTCGAATGGCAGCCCCGATTGAAAAGCGGCCTCTTTTTTTGCCGGGTGGACTGGGACTCCCGCGGGAAGCGGTTTTCAAAAACGCGGAAACTCCTGCTCTTGCGGTAAGAAAAAACCGCGTGCGGTCGCCGTGTCGTCCGGCACAATCGACCGTATCGGGACGAGCGTTTGTTGATTGTCCGGTTACCACGATACGATCCGCCTCTCCCTCGACTTCGCCCGGGAACCAGGCGAATCCACTCGGCGTGTTCCTGGATTGGCCTGTAGCCCGTTTTATCTCCTTTGTGTTTTCGAATTTTTCGTGACGGATTTTTCCTCTTTTATTACTCATGCTTTTATGACCCGTTCAAATAGAACTCTAAAAATTTTAAAAATCCCGGGTTAAGTCTATTTTTCTTTGTTTGAATGGAATATTTTTATTACATTTAAGTAAATCCAATTCGGGTACAGGCGTATTGTTAAAAACGGATCCGGATCGTCCTGAAAAGAAAGGATTTTTTCAAAAGGGAGGAGGGCATCATGAAAGCGATAGTCCATTCACTGTTGACTCAGATTTACCAGAATCATCCGGAGATTTCTTTTGAGATACAGTATTGGGATGGGGAAAAGCAGCGATTTGGGGAAGGTGACCCCCAAACCATTTTGCGGTTTAATTCGGAAAAGGCCCTGAAACGCGTTTTTTCAGGAGGGTATCTTGGTTTTGGGGAAGCCTACATGGACGGCGATATGGATATTGAGGGTGATTTCCAGCAGCTTCTTCGCTTTGGTTTTGATCCCGCATTCGAAAATCTGAAAGTATCTCTTCCCATAAAATTGCGAATTGCCTGGAATTACATCCTGACACAGGATACTCTGAGGCGCACTCCCAAGAACATTCAGCATCATTACGATCTGGGAAATGATTTCTACAAGTTGTGGCTGGATGAAAGCATGACCTATTCCTGTGCCTATTTCCGCAGCGAATCCGATTCTCTGGAACAGGCCCAGCAGCAAAAATACGAACACATCTGCCGTAAATTACGCTTGCAGGAAGGCGAAACGCTTCTGGATGTGGGATGCGGCTGGGGCGGAATGATGATCTACGCGGTTAAACACTACGGGGTCAAAGCGACCGGTTGTACCCTTTCAAAACAGCAATATGCCTACATTCAGGAAAAGATCAAAGAGGAAAATCTGCAGGATAAAATTACTGTGCTTTTGGAAGATTACCGAAAAATTACCGGTCAGTACGATAAATTTGTATCCATTGGTATGTTTGAACATGTGGGCAAGAAGTTCATTCCTGTTTTTTTCGATCAGGCCAAAAGGATGCTCAAACCCAAAGGCATCGGCCTGCTGCACACCATTGGAAAAGACGGATTTTCGTATCCCGATCCCTGGACAACGAAGTACATCTTTCCCGGGGGATACATTCCGATTATTGATGAAATCCTGCGCGAGATGGGAAAGCGAAAACTCCATTTTGTTGATGTGGAAAACCTGCGGCTCCACTATTCTCTGACTCTCGATGAATGGGCGAGACGCTACGAACAACACGTGGAAGAAGTGCGAAAAATGTTTGATGAGCGGTTTGTCCGCATGTGGCGCTTGTTTTTGAATGGAAGCTCGGTGGGATTCCGCTACGGCAACACGCGATTGTTTCAGATTACATTTACCAACGGATTGAATAATGAGTATCCGCTCACACGGGAATTTTTATACCGGACAACGTCTTTTTAGCCTGAATAATTTATTAGCCGCAAGGTCGCGAAAACACAGTGGGCTAATAAACAAAAAGATGGTTCTATTGGCTTTTTTGTGGAAGAGACACTCTCTTTGGAAATAGAACCGGGCCTTTTGAACCCACCCCCTGACTCCCCTTCCCTGATCTCAGGGAGGGGGCCGGAGGGAGGGTCAGAAATGGAATGCTTTTCGTGTTTCAAGAAAAAAGATTCACAAAAATTCCAGTAGAAACAAAAAGATAAAAGAGTATTCATTGAAACGGAAAAGGGTGCAATTGGAACATCTGTTCGGCAATATGGAGTCTGCAATAAGGGAGGTAGGCCGTACCGGATTGCGGGTGAGTTTTATCGGTTTTGGAGCTTTGGAGATTGGACGGGATTGGGGGATTGGAGGGGATACCCGGCGCCCCTCGGAAACAGCCGCCCGGGAGGTGCTCAATCACGTTCTCGACCTGGGGATTTGTTTGATTGACACGGCCAGCGCCTACCACAAAAGCGAAATGCGTATTGGAAAATATATTTCCCACAGAAGGGATGAATTTGTTCTGGCCTCCAAATGCGGGGAGCATAATCGGGAACCGGAAACCTATTATGATTTTTCTTACAAAGCCGTAAAAGCATCCATTGATAAGAGCCTGGACCTACTGCGGACGGATGTCATTGATATCATGCAGATTCATTTTGGCCCGGATCCGGAAAAGGTTTTGCGCGACGGCGAAACCGTGGCCGCCATGCAGGATGCACAAAGGGAAGGGAAAATTCGGTTTTTGGGGGCTTCTCCGCCCGCCCATCTCATTGAAGCCTGTATTCACCTGGGGGTATTTCAGGTTTTGCAGGTGGAATACAATGTATTAAACCGCGAGGCAGAACAGGCTATTCAAACGGCGCACAAAGCAGGACTTGGCATTTTCATTCGAAGCGGATTTGCCGGCGGGTATCTGACGCCGCGGGTGGAAACCCTGCTCAAAAGCGGGACTCACCCCAGGCTGGAGCAGGTCAGGCACCTCCTGAAAATTCTGGGAGGAAAAGTGGAGTGGCTTCCGGCTCTTGCGCTTCAGTTTCTCTACCGAAACCCCGCGGTTACATCCGTTTTGGTGGGAACCAAATCGATCAAACATCTGGATCAAAATCTCCGGTTGCTCTCAGTAAATCTGCCGAAAGATGTGTGGGAAAAGATGGAAAATGTCTGAAAACGGCCCTATCAGATCCCGCCCGCTCAGACGATATGTGACCATTTCCTGCCTGTAGAGGGGACCTCCTTTTCCCCCGGGCGGGACGATATCCGGGAGGATAAAAATTTTCTGTAAAATTCGGAATCCACGCCCCGGTGTTTTCTGTTGACCGCCCGCAGAGGGGATGCCACCTTCAGCCAAATTGACTTCAAAAAATCAAAAAATGTCTTGACATTTAAAAATGCAATAATTAAATTGTGCCTAACGTTTGTCGCAAACAATTGCGTATTTGATATTCGTTGCAAAAGGAAACAATTCCATGGCGTCAACCCTAAAAGATGTCGCCGTTCTGGCCGGGGTTCATCCCTCAACGGTATCACGGGTCTTGAGAGGAAAGGAAAATATCCCGGTTTCGGCAAAAACCAGAAAACGGATTTTTGATGCGGTAAATGAACTGAATTATCGGCCGGACAAAACAGCCCGGGCATTGAGATTGCGAAAAAGCGATGCGGTGGGGCTTGTCATTCCCAATATTGCCAGTCCCTATTTTTCGGGGATTGCCAAAACATTGGATATTCTTTGTCACAAGGCCGGATATTCCCTCATGATTTATGATACGAACGAAAATCAGGAGAAGGAAATCCAGGTCATCGAAGATTTGTTGGGTCGCGGAGTGGATGGGTTAATCATTGCGCCCGTTCAGGATGCGGACGAACACATTCGGCAGCTGGTTGCCCAGAATGTACCTTTGGTGCTTATCGATCGTGATTTTGAAACAATGGAAACCCATGCCGTCATTTGCGATGACGAATTATCCTCTTATAGGGCCGTTTCTTATTTGTCGGATTTGGGGCATCGCCGCATTGGTTTTATCAGCGGCCGCCAGAATTTGTACCCGGTTCTGAAACGTCTGGACGGGTACCGAAAAGCACTCACTGATTTAAATCTTGAAAAAGACCCCGCATTTGTATCCAGCGGAGGACCGACCCTTGAAAGCGGTTACAGCTCGGCGCTTACGCTTCTCTCGCTGCCCAATGCACCCACGGCGTTGTTGATCTCGGGAACGATCATTACGGTAGGAGCACTTAAGGCCATTCAGGAAAAGGGGCTTTCCATTCCGGAAGATATTTCAATCATTTCCTACACGGATACCATTTATGCGCCTTTTTTGTCAACTCCCATTACAACCATCTCACATTCCATGCAGGAAATTGCCGAAAAAGCCTTTGAATTATTGCACCAACAGATGGATTTGTCTCAAAAAGGCAGGGTATCCAAAGTCATTGTCCAGACCCATCTTCATAAAAGGGCTTCCACAGCTCCGGTTATGTAACAGCCTTTCCCCGAAAAGGGGCCCCGGTCTGTTTGAGATTTCACGGTGTCAGGTAACTCAAGGGGACGGGTGCTTTGAAACGGGTTCTCCGATTTTGTGATTTTCAAAAGCCCCGCCCGTTGAATCTCAGAATTCTGCAAACGTAACTGCTGATAGTCAGCCCTAACGGTCTGAATTGATAACGGAAGAGAGGCAGGGATAAAAAATGAAGGAACGTGGATTTGTTCAACGAATGGTTTTATTCATTCTATTCTCTGTTTTGATAGCGGGATGTGGAGAAAAAACTGACGTTCAGCCATCGGCCGTGGTGCGCGTTCATCCCTCGGTGGTAATGAAACCAATCCCTTCCGGGCTCGGCGTAAATATTCATTTTTACGACGGCAATGAAAATGATTGGAGCATGCTTTCCGATGCAGGAGCGGGCATTGTTCGAATGGATGTGGGCTGGAATAACTCTGAGAAAAAGACGGGACACTATGATTTCACCCGCTACGACACACTGATTGCCCGGTTGGGGCGGTACGATATGCGTCTGGTGTTTATTTTGGATTACGGGAATCGCCTTTACGACAAGGGTGAAGCACCGAAGAGCGATTCAGCGCTGGCGGCGTATGGCCGGTTTGCCGGTGCTCTGGCAGAACGGTATCGGGGGAAGCCCATTCTCTGGGAACTCTGGAACGAACCCAATCTGGGAGGCTTCTGGAAGCCAAAACCCGATGTGGACCAGTACATGAAATGGTGCCGGGCCGTTGTGCCCGCCATTCGTCAGGCTGATCCGAAGGCCTGCATTGTGGGACCGGCCAGCTCGGGAATTGATTTCCGGTTCCTGGAAGCGGCTTTTAGGCGCGGATTACTGGAAATGGTGGATGCGGTAACGGTGCATCCTTACCGGTCTCCCCGGCCGCCCGAAACCGTGCTTCCGGATTATTCCCAGCTCCGTGTGTTGATTAAACAATACAAACCCCCAGGCAAAATCATTCCGATTCTGAGCGGGGAATGGGGGTATTCCACCACGAGCATTTCGCGAGAGCTTCAGGGGAAATTCCTGGCACGGCAGTGGCTGACCAATCTTGGATTTGGTATTCCGGTGAGCATCTGGTACGATTGGCATGACGATGGACAGGACCCCGACAATGGGGAGCACAATTTCGGCACCGTGACCTGGGACTATCAGCCCAAGCCTTCCTACGAAACCATGAGAGCTTTGATTTCGGAATTAAGAGGATTTATCCCGGCAGGGCGTATTGGAGTCGGGGCTGCCGACGATTTTGTGATTGCCTTTACAAAAGGAGATGCGGTGAAATTGGCGGTTTGGACAATGGGGCTGCCGCACATAATTGACCTGGGGAAAGAGATTCTGTTTTCCGGAGCACGAACGGAATTGGGGAAGCCGCGCTGGCTTCCCGGCGAAGGAAAAATTTTTGCCACCGATGCGCCTCAGTACATCACCGTGAAAAAACCCATTCCGGAATGGCTGAATCTGTCCGTTCAGTTACCCGGGATCGGCTTGAATGCCATGAAAGATGTCGTGGAAGCCATTTTGTCCCATCGGCAGCCTCAGACGGCCTTTGGACGGGAATTTATTCATGATTATCGAGAAGGTTCCGTTATGGAAAATCAGGCGGCCTTTCGGGCATTGGTTTTCATTGCCGATCGATTGAACGATTCGGGAAAAGCCGTCGCGATTTACAGATTGGTTTTAAAGGGAGAAGCGGAAAATCTGGATAAGGAACGGGCGGTGTACGGTTTGGCGGCATTGGGCGTGACGGAGCCGATGCGGGAAATTTCGGAGCTGAAAAAGCAAGCGGATTTTCGGGAATCGATTGCATTTTTCCAGGCGGTTCGGGCTGAGGCGTTATTGAAAAAGGGCGATGTGCAGGCCTGCAAGAGCATTGTTGAAGATATGGCGCGGGGTGCCTATGCCCGATATTTTTTAAACAAAGTCGTAAACGAATTGCATCAGAAAAAGGTGTTTTCAGAAAGAGATGATCGAAGAATCGCCCGGCAGGTGGGCTTCATAACACGCTGGTGGGTGGCGGGGCCGTTCCCCAATCCCGACAACGTTGGGCGCACCACGGCCTACTTCCCGGAAAAGAAAATTGACTTCAAACAAACACAGCCGTTCCAAAAGGACACCGCACGCTGGCAGCCGGTTCAAACAGAAACGGTTCAGGGGATCATTCCTCTGGCAAAACTTTTTGGGCGGAGGCGAGGGGTCGCTTACGCCTATGCCGAATTAAACCTGCCGCATCGCCAATGGCTGCAGTTTAAAATCGGAAGCAACGATGGCGTGGTTTGCTGGGTCAACGGGAAAAAGGTGCACGAACATTTTGTGGGACGGGGACTTACGGTGGATGAGGACAAGGTTAATGTGCGGTTGAAGAAAGGGGAAAACCGGATTTTATTGAAGGTGTTAAACCTCGGCGCCAATTGGGAAGCCTGCCTTCGGGTGTGCAATGTCAGCGGCGAGCCGCTGGATGTTTCCGGTTGGCTGGCCACGCCGGGGTTTCAACGAAAAAAATAGCGGCGATATTTTTAGCAGGGGCCGTTCGTGAACGATCCCTGCAGAAAAACCTCAAATTGAAAGCAGCAATATGTCTTGGAAAACTGTTTTTATGATCGGTGGTGTTTGCGTCTGGTTATGGGGCCGCGCATTTGCGCAATCGCCTGTTCCGGATGTGCCGTTTGTGCAGGAAATTCACCGGGCATATCCGATTGGAAAAACGGCGGCCTCAAACGATGTGCGTACCGTGGCGGTGGATGCTTCGGGAACCGTGTGGGCGGGAACAAAGGTGGGACTTTTCCGGCTGCAAAATGGCTTTTGGCAGTCGGTGGAATCGGAGGCCATCAATGGGCCGGTGTACGACTTGTTTTTGGACGAAACCGGTGTGCTCTGGGTGGGAGCCTGGAACGGTCTCTACGCGCGGCGGAAAGACCATCTACAAAAAATAACAGAGGTTCAAGGCCCTGTCGCCGCTGTGTGTGTGACGAAGACGTCCGGATTGGCGCTTGGGCCTGAATCGGCCTACCGCTTCAAAGACGGGAAATGGCACCGATTTCGTTCCCCCTTTTCGCGCAACGTACGCCAGATTCTGGCTGACAAAACCGGTGGTTTCTGGATTGCCACAGGCATGGGGTTGTACCACCAGACTCCACGGGGAATCCGGCTTTTCCAGAGGCATACAGACATCCTCAGTGCCGACGTGCGGGGTGTGGCATTCGCCCCAGGCGGGTCGCTGTGGGCAGCCGGACTGGGCGGCGTGACGGTGTTTCGGAATAACCGCCGGACAAACGCATTCACCCCGGAGGATGGCCTTCCCACCGCCTGGGCAACCTGTGTGGCCCGTGCTCCGGACGGTCGAATGTGGGTGGGAACCCGGTCGGGTGTAACCCGGTTTGACGGCAAAAGCTGGTCGCTGCGTGCCTCCCGCCGCTGGCTGGTAAACGACCGGGTGCGGGATGTGGCATTCGCGCCTGACGGTACGGCCTGGGTGGCAACGGTCGGAGGGGTCAGTGCCATTGGCCGCCGAAAAATGACGCTGGCGCAGAAAGCGGCGTATTTTCAGCGCATCTGCCTCAAACGCCATGTCCGTCCTCCCGGACTGGTGGAAAAATGCCGCCTGGAAGCCCCCGGAGATACGGCCCATTGGGCTCCCCGGGATGATGACAATGATGGGCAGTACACGGCCATGTACCTGGCCATGCAATCCTTTCACTACGCGGTGACGAAAGACCCGAAGGTGAAAGCGTTGGCCAAACAGGCCTACGATGCCCTGGAATTTTTACAAACCGTAACCCAAACACCCGGATTTGTCGCCCGGACGGTTATCCCGGTCACCTGGAAAACCATGGCCGATCCCAATCATGTTTTTACCCCTCAAGAATGGGCGGACCGCGAGGTGCACGATCCCCGCAATAAACGGGTGGAAAAACAGTGGCGGCTTTCTGCGGATGGAAAATGGCGCTGGAAGGGGGATACCTCCAGCGACGAAATCACCGGTCACCAATTTGGTTACCTGTTCTATTACGATCTGGTTGCGGACGCGAAAGAAAAGGCACGTGTGCGGGATCACTGGTGCCGCGTGGTGGATTTCATCGTCAAGAACGGGTACGTATTGAAGGATATCGACGGACGGCCCACCCGCTGGGGGGTGTGGTCGCCGGAAAAGTTGAACCACGACCCCGACTGGGCGGCCGAGCGGGGAATCAATTCTCTCGAAATTTTGGCGTATCTGAAACTGGCGTACCACTTTAGCGGAAACCCGATCTACGAAAAACGGTACCGGGAGCTGCTGACCCGCGCCCACTACGCGGAAAATGTGCGTCACGCCAAAACCTACGAACCGTCCTGGCGAACCCACATTGACGATGAGCTCCTGGCCCTGGCCTTTCCGGTACTGCTGCTCTACGAAAAAGACCCGAATCTTCAGAAACTGTATCGCGAGAGCCTGGATTGGTGGTACAAAGGCCTTAAGGCCGACCGGAGTCCTTTTTTCGATTTCGTGTACGGAGCGCTGAGCGGAAGAAATCCGCAGCCGACCGTTTCGGTGGCAGCCCTGCGGGATGCCTCACTGGATCTGGTTCGCTGGCGTGTGGACAATAGTCATCGAGAGGATCTGCACCTGGTGCGAAAACCGGAGCTGGAATCGCTCCAGACCAGCCGCCTGCCGCCTCTGAGCGAACGGGGCGTGATGCGCTGGGACAACAACCCCTGGGCAGCCGTGCAGGGAGATGGGGGGTGGTCGGAAAGCAGCGGGGCCTGGTGGCTTTTACCCTACTGGATGGGGCGGTATTACGGGTTTATCGCAGAACCGGAGCATTAGATGGAAAAGAAGATCATTCGGAAAGCGCGGCGGCGAAAGAAAAAATCCGTCTGGAAATGGATTGCAGGGGGTCTTTTTATTCTCGTTCTGGCTGCTTATTTGGGATGGCTTTACCCGTTTTGGGGGATGCCCTTCAATGGTCAGAGACATGGAAATCCGCCGCTCACGCCTCCCTGGGCGCTGGAATGCTGGCTCTGGGAGGATGACGCCAACACGGCGGCCCGCGTGGACGAGCTGGTGGCCGGCTACGCCTCTCACGACATCCCCGTGCGGACCCTTCTTCTGGACAGCCCCTGGAGCACCCGCTACAACGATTTTCAGGTCGACACCCTTCGCTATCCGCATCCCCAAAAATGGTTTAAGGCGTTGCAAGAGAAGGGTTACCGCGTGGTGCTCTGGATGACCTGTATGGTGAACAGTCGCAATAAAGACACCCGTATTCGGGACGCACACACCTGGTACGACTGGGCACGACAGAAGGGATATTTAGCGGGCGACGGATTTCAGGTGACATGGTGGAAAGGCACCGGTGGATTTGTGGATTACGCCAATCCCATTGCGCGGAAATGGTGGCACAACCTGCAAGAGCAGGTGTTTGCCCTTGGCATTGACGGCTGGAAATTGGACGGAACCGCCACGTATTTTTCATCGAAACTCGGGCCGATTCCGCTGCCTTACCAGGAAACGGCCAACGGATTACGGACCACCCGTCAGTACATGGATGCGTACTACCGGGAGGAATACCGCCATGGACTGCGAAAAAATCCCGGGTTTGTGACGCTGGCGCGCGCCATTGACACCCCCTGGGCGCATCCGGAAGGATTTGCTCCCATCGA
>JAADHR010000087.1 GCA_013151735.1 Calditrichota bacterium
TCGGGTACTTTTTGAACAAATGGCTCGGGGTGTAGATCCAAGGGATTACCGTTGGTGAATCTTTTTGTAAACAGGCCGCGAATGCGCGAATAAATTGTGGCAACCTTGCGAAGGTTATGGTTCTGTAAAATTACACCGTTAGAGAATGAAATTTACGTTGGAATACGAATAAACCACATAGTAAGAACCTTCGCAAGGTTTATGATTCAAAACAGTTCAACCCCATCCGGGGTTGTTGGAAATTGGTTAGGTACCATTTTCTACAAATATTCAACGCCTACGGCGTTGTTTGGGGATTATTTTGTTTTGGTTTTGGGTCATTGTGATTTGGAATTTATTTGGGTATTGGAATTTGTCTTTTGGAATTTTACCCTACTCCTTTAATCCCTTAATCCTTCAATCCCAATTAACCACCGATAACACCGATAGGATTTTAGGGATTGGAATTTCACCTTAGCGACTTTGCGCCCCCGCGGTGAATCTTTTTAAATCATCTTCCCTATTCCATACCCATTCTGCACGGCGTCAATGATCTTTCCCACCTGGGCCGCATCACCTAACAGGTGCACCTCATATTTTAGTCTAAGTTTATTGTACAAAGCGTGATCCGGTCTTCCGCCAAACGCTGCTACAAAATAATCGGCCGGAATTCCCTCGCTGGCGCTATCCGTGCCAATCCACACGCTTCTTTCTTTGATCTCTCGAACCGGGGCGGAGGTCTTAATCTGGACCCCCTTTTCTTTCAATTCCCGCAGCAAATAATCTCGGCTGATCGGCTCCATGCCAATTGCCACGTCCGGAAGCATTTCCACAAGGGTCACCTCGTTTCCCTGTTCCCGCAAGTAAAGGGCGGTTTCACAGCCTACCAATCCCCCACCTCCCACTACCACGCGACTGTTTGTAATCTGACAATCCCCTTTTAACACCTCGGCAAAACTCAACACATGGCCACAATCAAATCCTTTGATGGGCGGCATCGAATATTCCGCACCTTGACTCAGCAAGACGACTTCCGGCCCAAAGGCTTTAATGGCTTCCACTGTGGCCGTTTTTTCAAAATCAATAGGAATTTTTAGATCTTCAAGCATAAATTCGTAATATTCAATCAGCCAATGGATTTTCTCTTTACCAGGAGGCACACAACCGAGTTTCAAAGCTCCGCCAATGTATTTTTCCTTTTCCCAGAGAGTGACGTGATGGCCGCGCTTTTTCAGTGTGACCGCCGCCTCAAGTCCCGTCGGACCAGCGCCAATAATTAAAACCTTTTTGGGATGAGGTATCGGCAGTAACATTTCATCCGATTCCAGTTTGCCTACCGAGGGGTTTACCCCGCACCGAATGGCCGTTCCTTCTTCGTGCCGGGCGGCTTTAATGCACTCGCTGCACCCGATACAGCGCTTGATGGCTTTCTCCCGGTCATTTTGCGCCTTGATCGGCCAATCCGGATCGGCAATCAGGGGGCGCCCCAATCCAATCAGATCGGCCTCGCCCTTCTCCAGAATTTCCTCCGCCCGCCCGGGATTGCGAATCATTCCCACAGCAATGACCGGTACCGAAACGCTTGCCTTTTTGAATGCGGCTGCCAGGTACCCGCGCCAGGCCTCCGGATAGGCCATCGGCTCCAGGCGCTTTTCTTTGCTGCCAAACCCCACGTCTGCATGGACGGCTGCGTAACCCATCTCACCAAACAGGCGGGCCGTCTCTGCCCCTTCTTCAATCGAAATGCCCCCGTCCACAAAATCAATGGCGCCAATCCGCGCCGTGACGGTGTAATCCTCCCCGCACACGTCGAGAATGCGCTCCAGGATCAATCGGGCAAACCGCACCCGATTTTCCAGCGACCCTCCGTAGCGATCGGTTCGTTTGTTGGTCAGGGGTGAAAGAAACTGATTGACCAGCAGTCCGTGAGCGGCTTCGATTTCCACGCCGTCAAAATGCGCCTTCCGGGCTCGCAGGGCCGATTGAGCAAACAGGTCCGCAATTTCTTCGATTTTTTCTTCGGTCAATTCTTCCGGAAACACCTGGTCCTTTCGAAGATTGACGGCCGACGGCGCCACCGGCGTACGTCCCTCGGATAACGTGAGATCGGCATACAGCCCGGGGTGGGTCAATTCCATGAACGCCAGACTCCCGTAGCGGTGAATTTCGTAGGCCACCCGGCTCAATCCGGGAATAAAGGAATCGTCATCGATGCGCGGCTGCGTAGCGCCATGGCGCGCCTCTGGAAATTGAATGCACATATTTTCCAGCGTGATAATCGCTGCACCGCCCTGCGCCCGGCGCTTGTAATGATCCACAAACTCGGGCGTTACCTCTCCTGTGACCGCCGCCAAATTGGTGGAAATCGGCAGAAAAATAATGCGATTTTTCAAAATCAGTCGCCCTACTTGCAATCCCGAAAACAAATGTCCGTACCTCATTCCCTGCCTCCTGTTTCTTCCCAAAGATGCTGGAGTCCAACGGTTAATACGTCTTTCACATGCGCGTCGGCGATTGAATAGCGGTAAAACTGTTTCTCGCGGACCACCTTTACGAGATGAGCGTCTTTCAGCGCGCGCAAATGCTGGGACACCGCGGGTTGATTCATTCCCAGAGAGGCCGCAATTTTGTTCACGCAGCAGGCCTCTTGGCCGGTGTTCAAAAGGAACACGATAATTTTTAGCCGCGACGGATCGGAAAAAACCCAGAAAAATCGGGCGAGTTTTTCAAGGATTGTGCCCGACAAGTGATCAAAATTATTTTTCATTGTAAAATCCTCCATTCGAATATGCGAATGTAATTATATAATAATTTACTAAGAATATCAACTCTTTTTTATTTTTTTTAGCCTGGGTAATCAAAAAATTTCATTGGCGTGTTTTCACCATTTTAATAGTGACGGATTAGAGAATTATTCATACTGGATAAGCCGCGAATGCGCGAATGAATTGTGGCAACCTTGCGAAGGTTATGATTCTGTAAAATTACACCATTAGAGAATGATATTTACGTTTGAATACAAATAAACCACATATTGAGAACCTTCGCAAGGTTAATGATTTAAAACAGTTCAACCCCATCCGGGGTTGTTGGAAATTGGTTAGGTACCAATTTCTACAAATGTTCAACACCTACGGCGTTGTTTGGAAATTATTTTGTTTTGGTTATGGGTCATTGTGATTTGGAGTTTATTTGGGTATTGAAATTTGTCATTTGGAATTTTGCCCTACTCCTTTAATCCCTTAATCCTTCAATCCCAACTAACCACCGATAACACCGATAGGATTTTGGGGATTGGAATTTTTTCCTGTGTCCTTGCGGTAAATCTTTTTAAATTCGCCGCGAATGCGCGAATGATTGTAGGGGCGATTCACGAATCGCCCCCACGAATTGACCCGATTGGCAAAATGTCCCCGGCACTTTTAGAGTGCCGAGGACTAATAAATGGCAGGCGTTTTTTCAAAAATACCTTGAAGGTGACCCGAATATTCATTATGTTACAAAAGGCAAATTTAAACCCTAATTTTGGGAGTTAAACCACAATGGAAATCAATCAGAAAAATAAATCAAAGCTCCCCCCAAAAACGTCCGACTCTATTTCCACCCTGCGTTTTGGATTCGCCTTTTTCAAAATCGGTTTAACGGCGTATGGGATGGCGATTCTTCAGCAAATTAAGGCATTGATTATTGGCAACCGCTGGCTTACCCGCGAACAGGTGGACGAAGGAATTGCCATGGTGCAATTTTATCCCGGACCGATTATGTACAATCTGGCCACGTACTGCTCGTATCGTCTCAAGGGCTTTGGCGGAGCGGCTTTGGCCACTTTCCTGTTTATTCTACCTTCCTATCTTTTAATTCTATCTCTCTCATGGCTTTACTTTTCGTACGGAGAAGTAGCCTGGGTGCATCCCCTCTTTTTGGCACTGGAGGCTATGGTCATCGGGGTAGTTGCTCATGTGTTTCTGGATTTTGCCGGCCGATACGCATCGGACAAAAAGGGGGCGCTTTTGGCGGGGGTCGCCTTTTTACTCCTTCTCTTCAAAATTCATGCGCTGTACGTGATTCTCATTGCATTTGTGTTAAGCATTTTGCTCTTCTTCAAATCCAAAGAAACCAATGCCGATCACCCGACAACCTTAAAAACAGACATCATCCCCGGCAAACTTTCTCACCGCCTTCTGGCTATTTTTGTTGTAGGGTCCGTATTTTTGGCTATTCTGCTCGTCGGTATTTTTGACCACAGCCTTTACGCGCAATTACTGTTTTCGATGTTCAAGGTGGGTGCTGTGGCGTTTGGGAGCGGATTTACCATCATGCCGCTGCTCCAGCAGGAAGCCGTCCTGTCGCACCACTGGCTAACCATGAAGCAGTTCGCCGACGGCATCGCCTTCGGGCAGATCACGCCGGGCCCCTTTTTGATTACCGCCACATTCATTGGCTACAAGGTTGCCGGATTGTGGGGCAGTGTTCTGGCAACGGTGGGCATGTTTTTCCCTTCCTTTTTCTACACAATTGTCATTACAGAAATCTACAACCGGATTAAGAACAGCCGCTGGATTCAGCTGGCTATTCGAGGCATTATGAGTGCATTTACCGGCATGATCTTTTTTGTAACGCTCAGCCTGGGCCGGGTTAGTCTCGTGTCTCCGGCAACCTACGTCTGGGCCGTTGGGGCATTTCTTCTGGTACGCTATTACAAAATCAATTTACTGTGGATATTCCTCATCGGAATTGCTGCAGCTCTGGGGCTTTATTTTTGTGGATTTTCATTGGGATAATTCATAAATTTATGGAGTTTTAAAACAATCGCTTCATTTGATTGATCGAGGTAACTATGTCTCATCAGCATGCTCATCACGAGACAAGCACGGGCACCCGACTGTTCGCGACAATGGTCTTGAACCTTTTAATTACGGCTGTAGAAATTGTGGGCGGCCTCCTGACCGGAAGCCTGTCCCTGATATCCGATGCCCTGCACAATTTCAGTGACGCCATTTCCATCATTATCAGTTATCTGGCCTTAAGACTAAAAAAACGGAAGTACACTTACCACCACACATTCGGATTCAAACGGGCAGAAATTTTTGCGGCACTCATTAATTCAACCGTTCTTTTGATTATTTCCGTCTACCTTTTTTATGAAGCCATCAGCCGTCTGTTTCATCCGGTATCGGTTCAGGGGGGAGCAATGGCTCTGGTGGCTCTGGTCGGCTTAACAGCGAATGTACTGGGCGTGCTGCTGCTCAAAAGGGATTCTGTCCACAGTTTGAATATTAAATCAGCCTATCTGCACCTTTTTGCGGATGCCCTGTCATCCATTGCTGTGGTTCTGGGGGGTGTAGCGATCTATTTTTGGAATGTCACCTGGATCGATCCGGTGCTCACGCTTCTCATCGGCATGTACATCCTCATTGAAAGCTACAAAGTTCTCATCGAAGCCATTCATGTTCTGATGGAAGGAACACCGCCGGATATCTCCATCCAGGAAGTGGCTCAAACGGTGGAACGTTTCCCGGAAGTAAAGGATATTCACCATATTCACATCTGGTACGTCGGCGAAAACGACATTCATATGGAAGCACACATCAATGTTGAAGACATGCCGGTCAGCCAGACCGACGAGCTGCGTGCCCGGATTGAATCCAGACTTCATCGGGATTTTGGCATTCACCATTTTACCCTTCAATTTGAATGCGATGTGTGCAAGAAGAAATATCTGGTTCAACCCGCCGAAACACAGTGGCTCGAGAAATAAGTGGAACCAGATTCAGGAAACAGCCCAAAAATACCAGGTCATCTATTTTTTTCTTGACATTGCCTGATTTTTTATGTATCTTTAACATCAATTTTAAGAAAAATATTCAGGCGTGATATGAAACATCATTATTTAGCGAAACACCAACAATCTTTTTCATTCTTTGTTACAATTTCCCCAATTGTAACCGCAGGAGATCCTTGCCCGTTTTTTCTGCCCCGCCGCTTCAGGCGGAACTAATCTTTTTTTAAAAAAATCCTTTTTTATTCTCATCATTCTTTAATTCTCTATTTATTGTAATTAATTGTGTTTTAATTATTTAAAGGAGACACTTATTATGGATTCTTCTATCAAAAAAGTGGTTCTGGCCTATTCTGGCGGATTGGACACGTCAATCATAATTCCCTGGTTAAAGGAAAATTACGGCTGCGAGGTCATTGCCGTGACGGGTTACCTGGGACAGGATGACGAAATGGACGGGCTGGAGGAAAAGGCAATTGCCACGGGAGCCAGCAAAATCTACATTGAAGATTTGCGCAAGGAGTTTGTGGAGAATTACATCTTCCCCACCCTGAAAGCGGGTGCCGTTTACGAGGGGAAATATCTGCTGGGCACCTCTTTTGCGCGTCCTCTTCTGGCCAAGCGCCAGGTGGAAATTGCCGAAGCCGAGGGGGCCGATGCTCTGGCTCACGGCTGCACCGGCAAGGGGAACGATCAGGTGCGGTTTGAGCTCACCTACAAGGCTTTTAATCCGACGTTAAAGGTGATTGCGCCCTGGCGGGAATGGGACATCCGCTCGCGCGAGGATGCCATTGCCTACGCCAAAGCGCGCAACATCCCCATTTCGGCGTCGCCCGATAAGATCTACAGCAACGATACCAACATCTGGCACCGAAGCAGTGAAGGCGGTGTTCTGGAAGATCCCTGGCAGCCGCCCCCTGAAAACATCTTCGAATACACGGTTTCGCCCGAAAATGCCCCCGACAAGCCGGAATTCGTCGAGATCGATTTTGAAAAGGGTATTCCCACCAAAATCAACGGCAAAAAAATGGGGGCCGTGGCGCTGCTGAGCTTTCTCAACGATCTGGGGAAAAAGCACGGCATCGGACGGGTGGACATCGTGGAAAATCGCCTGGTGGGCATGAAATCCCGCGGCGTGTACGAAACCCCCGGCGGCACGCTCCTGTATGCGGCGCATCGTGAACTGGAAAGCCTGGTTCTGGACGCCCGCACGCTCCATTACAAGGACTCCATGGCACCCAAATACGCTGAGCTGGTTTACGATGGACTCTGGTTTACACCCCTCCGCGAAGCCCTGGATGCCTTTGTGGAAAAAACCCAGGAAAAGGTGACCGGCACCGTCCGATTGAAACTGTACAAAGGCAATATTATTGTTCAGGGACGGAAATCCCCCTTCTCGCTTTACCGCGAAGAATACGCCACCTTTGGCGAGGAGGATGTGTACAATCAGAAAGATGCCGAAGGATTCATTAATCTTTTTGGGCTGCCCTTGAAAGTAAAGGCCTTAATCGACATTGCCGACACCGGAATCAGTGAATTCCGAAAACCGGATTACAGCAAATTTAAGAGAGATTAAAAAAATGCCATTCCAGTACAAGGCATGTGTAAAAAGCGTAGAGGCGCAAAATTTTGCGCCTCTAAATATTCTATTTTTCTTTGTGTCCTTGTGTCTTCGTGGCTAATCATTTACTTGGATGAGAAAATGAAATCATCAAAAATGTGGGACGGGCGTTTTTCGCAAAAAACCGATCCTGAAATGGAAGCTTTTAGCCAATCGCTTTCTTTCGACCGTCGATTGGCTGTTTATGATGTGCGGGTGAATCAGGCATACGCAAAAGCCCTTGAAAAAATCGGCATTTTCAGCAAAGAGGAACTTTCCAAAATCCTGAGCCATCTGGAACACATTGCCATTGAGCTTCAGGCCGGAACCTTTCCGTTTTCAGGGGAGGATG
Source organism: Calditrichota bacterium (assembly GCA_013151735.1). NCBI lineage: Bacteria > Pseudomonadati > Calditrichota > Calditrichota bacterium. Next base: position 7,711 of record JAADHR010000087.1, read on the forward strand.
AAGACATCCACATGGCCATCGAGCGCCGCCTGACGGAGCTCACCGGCGGTATTGGAGCCAAAATTCACACCGGCCGCAGCCGAAATGATCAGGTGATGACCGACGTGTTTTTGTATCTGAAAGAAAAAAATCAGGAGGCCGGAAAGTGG
>JAADHR010000088.1 GCA_013151735.1 Calditrichota bacterium
GATTTTTCCAAAGATTTCTTAGAAGAAAATCTTTACCAAAACATTAAATCAAAAATGGTTTGTAGAGCCGCAAAATCTTGCGACTTTGCAAAGAGAAAATCTCCTCGTGTTTGGGGATGCTGGTACCAATCAACTCAAAATGACCGGCGTTAAGAAAAATAAATGCCTGAAATCAGAAACCAGTTGTTCCAAATCTGTCACAATTTGAAAGGATTTCCGATGAAGCGAAGCAAGATGTTCCTCCTGGTCCTTCCGATTGTTCTGCTGCTTTTTTCCTGTTTTCCCATGAAAAGGCCTGTTCCAACCCGGGCGCCGGAAATCAGCATTATTCCCGCCCCGGCTCATCTAAAAAGAGGGACAGGATTTTTTGTTCTCACGCAAAAGACCCGAATTGTTGCGGACACAACCGATTCCTCGATTCGGCAGATTGTGCACTATTTTGCGGACCAGCTCGGGCGCTCGACGGGCCGGGTGCTTTCAATTTCGAACCAGCTTCCGCCAAATCCGGGATCGGTAATTCGCTTTCAAATTGTGTCTGACCAAACTCTGGGAGACGAGGGGTACCGGCTGACGGTCACGCCGCAGGCCGTTCAAGCGGAGGCCTATCGCCCGGCCGGGCTTTTTTACGCCGTACAAACCCTTTTTCAACTCCTTCCGCCGGACGTGTACGCCACCAGCGATCCCGCAAACGTCCGCTGGGTCATTCCGGTCGTTACGATTCAGGACAAGCCCCGCTACCCCTGGCGTGGTTTTATGCTGGATGTGGCGCGCCATTTTTTCACCAAAGATTTTATTAAAAAGCAAATTGACCTGCTGGCCCTGCACAAAATGAATCATCTCCACCTGCATTTGACCGACGACCAGGGCTGGCGGATTGAAATCAAAAAGTACCCGAAACTCACGCAAATTAGCTCCTGGCGCCGCACCGGCGACGGCACCATTACCGGCGGCTACTACACGCAAGACGACATTCGGGAACTGGTGGCCTACGCCCAAAAGCGGTTCGTTACCATTGTGCCCGAAATTGAAATGCCCGGCCACTGCCAGGCGGCTCTGGCAGCCTACCCGCAACTTTCCTGTACGGGCGGGCCGTTTCACGTGGCCACGGAGTGGGGCATTCACAAAGATGTGTACTGCGCCGGAAACGACAGTGTGTTTGTTTTTCTCCAGAATGTGCTCACGGAAGTCATGCAGCTTTTCCCGTCTCCGGTCATTCATGTGGGTGGGGACGAGGTTCCCAAAGACCGCTGGAAACAGTGCCCCAAGTGCCAGGCGCGAATCAAGGCAGAGGGCCTGAAAAACGAAGCTGAGCTGCAAAGCTATTTTATTCGCCGGATTGAAAAATTCCTCAATGCCCACGGCCGGCGGCTCATTGGCTGGGATGAAATTCTGGAAGGCGGTCTGGCGCCTAACGCCATTGTGATGTCCTGGCGGGGCACGCAGGGCGGCATTGCAGCGGCAAAGCAACATCACGATGTGGTCATGAGTCCCACAAATTACTGTTATTTCGATTACTACCAGGGTGACCCCCGGATTGAACCCCTGGCCATTGGTGGGAATCTGCCCATCGAAAAGGTGTACCAATTCAATCCCACACCCAAGGCCCTGACGCCCGAAGAGGCCAAACACGTGCTTGGCGGACAGGCCAATCTCTGGACGGAGTACATCGCCACGCCCCGGCACGCGGAGTACATGACTTACCCGCGTCTGGCCGCCATGGCCGAAGTGCTCTGGTCGCCGCCGGAAAAAAGGAATTGGAATGATTTCTTCAATCGGCTTCTGGTGCAATTCAAACGCTACAAGGTGTTGGGTGTTCACGCGGCCCGCAGTTTGTTTGCTGTTGACATCGCTCCCGAATTCAATCCTGCCAAAAAACAGTGGCAGGTAAAGCTGGAACCCCACATGAGCCAGACCGAGGTCCATTACACGTTGGATGGGAGCACCCCAACGCTTGCTTCCAGGCGGTACACGTCTCCCTTTCATTTAAAACATTCGGCCGCCTTGCGGGCGGCGGCTTTTCTGGGAAACAAGCGCGTCAGCGATGTGTCCAAAATGGCGTTGCTGGCTCACCAGGCGCTGGGCTGCCCGGTCAAATTGCAATCGCCCTACAGTCCAAAGTACACGGCCGGAGAAGATTTTGCCCTTACGGACGGCCTGTTCGGGACAAAATTTTACCGCGACGGCCGCTGGCAGGGCTACGAGGGGACTGATTTTGTGGGAACCGTGGATCTGGGAAAGCCTGTTTCTGTCCGAAAAATAAGCGTGCGGTTTTTGCAAAACACCGGCTCCTGGATTTTCCTGCCGCTGACCGTCACATTTTCCGTGTCGCAGGACGGGCAAAATTTTACGCCCGTTCACACGTCTGTGAATCGAATTTCGCCGCGGGTGGGGGATGAGGTAATCGTTAAAACCTTTCACTGCGCCTATTCGGGGGCTCCCGTTCGCTTCGTCCGCGTGCACGCCAAAAATCGCGGTGTGTGCCCGCCCTGGCATCCGGGCGCCGGCGGCAAGGCCTGGCTTTTTACGGACGAAATTGTGGTGGAGTAAAGGGAAAAATCCCGATTTAAGGGATGTAGCTGACTGAATTATTTTTCATACAAAACAATTTCACACCCACGATCAAGAGGAATGCAACCCTATGCCGATTTTTGTCAACGGACAGGAAATTTCGGAGGCGGCTATTCAGGCGGAAATAACCCGAATGCGGCCGATGTTTGACCAGCAGTTTTCAGAACTCCCACCGGAAGAGCGGGAGGAAAAACTTCGCCAATGGGCCGAAGACAATGCCGTGGAACGACTTCTGCTGGAACAGGAAGCGCAGAAACGCGGCTACAAGATTCGAAAAAGCGAGGTTGACCGTGAGTACCGGCGGCTGGTACAAGAATACGGCAGCCCTGAAGCGCTGCAGGTTCACTTCGGCGTTACGGCCCGTGACAAGCTTCAGATTCGCCTGGCCATAACGCGGCAGATTCGGGTGCAGCGACTCATTGCGGACGTGTGTTCGGATCCCTCCCGTTCGGAAGCGGAACAATTGGACGCGTTTCTGGAAAATCTTCGATCGAAGGCAGACATTCGTGTAACCAAAGAATCAGCCCCAAAAGCGTACCGAAAAGCCCTGACGTCTGTGCTGGTCAAACCGGCAGGCCCGGACTGCAATTTGGCCTGCACCTACTGTTTTTATCTCGAAAAGGCGAGCCTGTTCCCACGGGTCAAAATGCACCGAATGAATGAGGCGATTCTTGAAGAAATGACGAAGCAAATTCTGAAACAGGGGGGGCCGTCCATTACCATCGGCTGGCAGGGGGGCGAACCCACCCTCATGGGACTTCCTTTTTTTGAAAAGGCCGTTGAATTTCAGAAAACATACGCACAGGAGCAGACGGTAGGAAATGGGCTTCAAACCAATGGGATTCTTCTGGACCAAAATTGGGCCCATTTTTTGGGAAAAAATCAGTTTTTAATCGGTTTGTCTCTGGATGGTCCCCGGCACATTCACGACCATTATCGCCTGTTTCGGGGGGGGCAAGGTTCTTGGGAACAGGTGGTGGATCGGGCCAAACTTCTTCTGGACGCCGGAGTCGCCGTGAACGCGTTGACCGTTGTGTCGGATTACTCGGCGCAGTTTCCGGAAGAAATTTACGCGTTCCACAAATCACTGGGCCTCACGTACATGCAATTCATCCCCTGCGTAGAAACCGATCCGCGGGATCCCACCCGGGCCGCACCCTTTTCGGTGTCGCCAGAGCAGTATGGACGCTTTTTACAGAAAGTTTTTGATTTGTGGTGGAGTGATTTCAAGAATGGCCAGCCGACAACCTCCGTGCGGTTTTTCGAATCTGTTTTTTACACGTACGTGGGACTGACGCCGCCTGATTGCACATTGCACAAAGAGTGCGGAATTTACGTAGTGGTTGAGCACAATGGCGATGTGTACGCCTGCGATTTTTTTGTGGAACCCCGCTGGCGTCTGGGCAATGTAATGGAAGATCAACTGATTGACCTTCTGAATTCGCCCAAACAGGACGCATTTGGAAAGGTTAAGGTGCACCTGCCAAAAGAGTGTTTGAATTGTCCCTGGTTGCAGCACTGCTGGGGCGGCTGTCCAAAGGATCGGCTGCGGGACCCGCGGGATCAGGGAAGCAACCATTTTTGCCGCTCGTACAAAATGTTTTTTGAACACGCCGATGCCCGCCTCCAGGAATTGGCCCGGGTGTGGAAAAGAACCAACCGGATGTGAGAGGTGGAGATCGGGGATTCGTCGGGGCGAATCGCCCCTACAGAACCATTCGCGCATTCGCGGCATAAAAGATTCACCGCAAGGGTGCAAAGACGTAGAGTTGAAATTTCAAATCACAAATTATGTCACCTGGCATGTACAAC
>JAADHR010000089.1:0-23869 GCA_013151735.1 Calditrichota bacterium
AATCTTGTAATCGGACGAAGATGGTTTCCATCCCGGTCGCATGACCAGATATTGTAAACACCCGTTTTTCGCTCACTTACAAAATAGATGGTTTTTCCATCGCTGCCCCAGTTCGGCCAAAAGCTATTGGCTTCATCGGCTGTAATTTGAGTGGATTTTAGTGTCTTCGGCTGTACGATCCACAGTTTGGCACTGTTCGCCCCCCGATATCCCTTTCGCCACCAGAAGCGGTTTTCCATTCCCACGGAAAACAGAACCTCTTTTCCATTGGGATTGAATTTGCCCGAATAGGTCCAAACCCAGTAGCGGTCCAGCACCGGAACCGGCATCCCGCCTTTTACCGAAACCTTAAAAAGGCCCGCCATGGACAGGCGGTTTGATTGAAACAGAATCCACCGCCCGTCAGGGCTGAAATCTGTGGCCATATCCGCTGCGGAATTAAACGTCAGCCGCTTCGGAACCCCTCCGGTAGAGGGCATCAGGTACACATCATCCTGCCCCTCACGGTCAGACGTAAACGCCAGCCACTTTCCATCAGGCGACCAGATGGGATGCCCCTCGTAAGCATCGTTGTCCGTCAGGCGAAGCGCCTGGCCCCCGGTAACCGGTACCTTCCAGATGTCACCCAGATACGAGAATGCTATCTGTTTTCCATTTGGAGATAATGCCGGATAACGTGATCCGATGAGAGGTTTTGTTGATCCGGCAAAAAGGGATCCCGCTGTAAATACGATCAGTGCAATAAAGCCAATTGTTGTTGATATTTTTTTAAGCATGGGAAGTCCTCCTTCTTTCAGGTAAGAGGAAAAGTGTGAGTAATATAAGGATTTCTGGTAAAAAAGACAACGAGTTTTTGCGGAAGGGAAAAGATACCTGGACCAAAATGATTTTGGTATTTAAAAAATGGTTCCGTTGGTTTTTTGGAGGGAAAGTAACTCTTTTTGAAAATGGAACACCACCTCTTTTCCCCCCTGACTCCCCCTCCCTGATCTCAGGGAGGGGGACGGAGGGAGGGCCAGAATGGAATGCTTTCTGTATTTTAAGAAAATAAATCCACAAAAAAGCCTGTAGAACCAAAAAAAATCAGTACCATTTTGCTCAACCTAAATCACATAATTTTTCCTGCGTTTTAATTCGGCTTCAATGTCCTTTCGATGGGTCTCAAATCCCTTACGTCCCATCAAGGCGTACGTGGCAATTTTGCCTTCTTCCACGCCGGGGCTGGTTGAAGGGATCGATCTCAAACAGGTAACCGGTATAGGCCGTTGCAATTTCAAGAATCATAAACATTTGACCCACGGTGAATTCATTCACAACCGGAAATTTGAAGGTCACATTCGGCCGTTCATTCCGGGTAAGTGCCAGTTCGGTGGCCTTTTTTTCGGCAGCGATAAGGGCGTTCAGGGTTTGGCCCCCCAAATATCCCGTGGTGCTTTCATCCGGTTTAAAGGAAGGCAGAGTCACCGTTTCCGAAAAGTGTTCCACTTCCAGAAACGCAAACAATTTGTCAAAAGGGCCTTCTACATACAATTGCACCTGTGAATGCTGATCGGTTGCCCCAAGAGCCTTAATGGGGGTGGGGCCCACGAAAACCGGTTCATTTTTCAGGTTGAGCTTCTTCCCCAGGCTTTCCGCCCACAGTTGACGAAACCAATCGGCAACCCGGTACAGTCGGTCAGAGTAAGGCATCATAACCACGGAGCGCTTGCCCTTTTCGTACATCTTATAATTGATTGCCCCAAAAAGGTAGGCCGGATTTTTCCAGAGGTCTTCCGTTCCGCATCTGGACACCGCCCAACCTGCTCCATTGAGAAGATCATCCGCATTCAGACCCGACAAAATGGCCGGGAACAGCCCCACCGGCGTCAGGACGGAGAACCGTCCTCCTACCCCGGGAGGAATGGCAAACGCCTGAATGCCTTCTTCCGTCGCTAATTTTCTCAGGAATCCTTTGACCGGATCGGTAATAAAAACAAGGTGATCTTTGTACCGATCTTTCAGTGCAAGTTTCAATTTTTCTAGAAAAATCATAAACGTGGATATCGTCTCCGCCGTCCCCCCGGATTTCGTTACGATGGTAAAAAGGGTGTCCTCAGGATCAATAATCTCCAGCAGAGCGGCCGTGGTTTCCGGATCAATGTTGTCCAGAAAAAACATCCGGGGAATCTTTCCCCGTTTTTCAGGCGGAAGCAAATTAAAAAAGGGATGGTGCAGCGCCGACTGCACGGCAATGGGGCCGAGTGCCGAGCCTCCGATTCCGATATGAACGTAATTTTTGAATCGTCCCTCAATAGAATGCACGTAAGAGGAAATTTCGTCGACAACCTCCTTTTCAAACGGCAAATTCATAAATGGAAGTTCTTTTCGTTCGCGAAGCCGGTAAAAATTAAAATGAATATCCCGTGTTTTTTCCTGAAGGGCATCGAGGTCGTCCTTTTTAAGCCCATGTTCCGTCCCCACATTTTCAGCCATTACATTTGAAAAATCCAGCCGAATTTCAAATTTTTGTTTGTCCATTTTGTTTCTCCTGACCCTTAGGGTAGTTGCCTACGATTTTCTCGAATTTGGCTAATTAATTTTACCGAACATAAATGTGTACCATTCACGCCATTCACGGACAAAAAATTTATTCAGAAAAAAATCCCGGTGAATAATTTCATCGGGATTTTTACCTATTCCATTCTATTGAAAAAAGATGACCGCGTTTAAAGATTGATTTCGTAAGATCATTTCTTACACTTGTTCGGCCTGATCTGCTTTTTTATTGGCGTCAATGAATTTCCGACCGATTTCCACAAACTCCAGGTGATCGCCCTTCTTACGCACCTGAATTTGACTGCCGTCCTGAAATTTTCCTTTCAGCAGTTCCTCGGCCAGCGGATCTTCCAGATACTTTTGAACGGTGCGTTTTAAGGGCCGCGCCCCATTCACGGGATCAAATCCCTTATCCACTAAGAATTCACGGGCACCATCCGTCAACGTAATTTCGATTTCCCGATCTTCCAGACGGGAAAACACATCTTCCAAAACAATATCCACAATCTTCATCATATCGGATTTGGTCAATTGCCGAAAGACAACAATTTCATCCAGGCGATTTACAAATTCGGGGTTAAAGAGCTTCTGAATTTCATCCATTATTTTGGAACGCATATTCTCGTAATCGGTCTTTTCATCGTGATGGCTGAATCCGATACTGGAGCCCTTTTGAATATTCCGAACCCCGAGATTGGAGGTCATGATCAGAATCGTGTGTCTGAAATCCACCTTTCGCCCCAGGCCATCGGTGACGTGTCCCTCATCCAAAATCTGAAGCAAAATGTTAAAGACATCCGGATGAGCCTTTTCAATTTCATCGAAAAGGACGACTGAATAGGGATGCCGGCGCACCCGTTCGGTGAGCTGACCTCCCTCCTCATACCCAACGTAGCCCGGAGGGGCTCCGGTGAGCCGGGAAACAGAGAACTTTTCCATGAACTCCGACATATCGATTCGAATAAGGGCTTCCTCATCTTCAAAAAGGTATTCTGCCAAAACCTTTGCCAGGTAGGTTTTCCCCACACCGGTAGGCCCCAGAAACATAAACGAACCAATAGGTCGATTGGGATCTTTTAATCCGGCGCGTGTGCGTTGAATCGCCCGGGCCAGGCTCCTCACAACGTCATCCTGACCAATGAGGTGCTTGCGAAGTTCCTTTTCCATTTCCAAAAGGCGTTCGGATTCTGTTTTCGCAACCCGCACAACAGGAATACCGGTCATCATCGAAACGACTTTGGCGATATCTTTCTCCTCCACCGTCGCAATAATTTCGTCTTCCGCTTCCTGCCATTTTCGCTTTTCAGATTCCAGACTCAGATTCAGGCGTTTTTCCTGATCCCGTAATTCAGCGGCTTTCTCAAATTCCTGTGCGCTGATAACCTTCTCTTTTTCCTTACGCACCTCTTTGATTTTCTCTTCCAATTCAACAATTTCTTTGGGGACATGAATATTTGCCAGATGCACCATCGAGCCCGCTTCATCCATCACATCGATCGCCTTATCCGGTAAAAACCGGTCGGTAATGTACCGTTCCGACATTTTTACCGCCTGCCGAAGTGCTTCGTCGGTAAAATGTACCCGGTGGTGCTTTTCGTACCGTTCCCGCAATCCCATCAGTATTTCAATGGTTTGATCTACAGACGGGGGATCGACCATAATTTTCTGAAACCGGCGTTCCAGTGCCCCGTCTTTTTCGATGTACTGGCGATACTCATCCAGTGTGGTTGCCCCGATACACTGAAGTTCTCCCCGAGCCAAAGCGGGTTTAAACATGTTGGATGCATCCAGCGAGCCAGACGCTCCGCCGGCACCCACAATGGTGTGTAATTCATCAATAAAAAGAATGACATCCCGGGACTTGGCCAATTCCGTTAAAATGGCCTTGATCCGCTCCTCAAATTGTCCTCTGTATTTTGTTCCCGCCACGATGGCTCCCAAATCCAGCGTAACCACCCGCTTGTTGTGAAGCACCCGGGGAACCTTTCGTTCGATAATTCGCAAAGCCAATCCTTCTGCAATGGCCGTTTTGCCAACCCCCGGTTCTCCAATGAGCACGGGGTTGTTTTTCTTGCGTCGACTGAGAATCTGAGCCACCCGCTGAATCTCTTCATCCCGCCCGATAATGGGGTCCAATTCCCCCTTTCGGGCCAATTCCGTCAAATCTCGTCCAAAATGGTCGAGCGCGGGTGTTTTTGATTTTTTATATCCTTCCTCCCGCATGGTTGGTGTTCCTTTAATAATATTATCCAACTCCTCCCGTATGGCTTCATAATTTACGCCAAAGCTCATAAGTATTTGCGCCGCAACCCCATCTCTTTCTTTGGAAAGGGCCAGAAGCAGGTGCTCCGTTCCAATAATATCCGATTTATACCGCTCCGCTTCCACGTACGACATTTTCAGTACTTTTTCGGCGCGTTTTGTAAAGGGGATATTCCCCATGGTTACCGTTTCGCCGGAAGATTTAACCGTTTCTTCAATCGCCTTTTTGAGTTCATCCAAATCTATTCCTAAATTTTTCAAGATCTCAGCAGCAATTCCTTCTCCTTCTCGTAAGAGCCCCAGGAGAAGGTGTTCGGTCCCGATGTAATCGTGCCCTAAACGAATGGCTTCCTCACGGGAAAATTGAATAACCATTTGCACGCGACTTGAAAAATTATTTCTCATCATTTAACCATCTCCGAATCTTGGTTTCGTTCGTCTTCCCCCAATTGAATCACTTCTTATTTTTTAAATTTTAGAGATTAAGCTTATTTCTAACAAATTCTGCCCGGTAGACATCTCGTTCCAAAGGCGCCAAAGCCCTTCCGGCCAAACGCTGGATGTGTGCGGGCTGAGTTTGCACCAATAAATTGTTTACGGTTTGATGATCGATTTCAGGAAGCAATCCGCTTACTATCCCCAACTTTATGGAAGCAAACAACTCAATAAATTCCAATGAGCTTATGAGTCTCGCCCGTTCAATCACGCCAAGTGCCCGAAACACACGATCTTCAAGATGAATGCGGTCCTCCTCAATTAGTTCCAGGCGGGCCAGTCGTTCCTGCCTGATAATCTCCCTGACAACTTCCTCAATATCCTCAAGAATTCGCCATTCTGTCCAGCCAAGCGTAAATTGATTGGAAATCTGATAAATATTCCCGACTACGTCGGAACCTTCGCCATAAAATCCACGGACAATCAACCCCGAAGGCGGCTTTTTCTTCAAAACCTCCTCCAGACGTTCGGTCAGAGAGAGCGCCGGAAGCTGCACAAACAGAGACACCCGAAGGCCCGTACCCGTATTTGTGGGGCACGCCGTCAGAAATCCAAACTCCTCGGAGAACGCATAATCAACCACATGGCTCATTTGCCGGTCGATCTGCTCGATCATGGCCCATAGCCGCTCGGGTTGAAAACCGGAATCCAGTGCCTGCAGCCGCAGATGATCCTCTTCATTGATCATGACACTAAAATGGCCGGATTCCTCTAAAATAAGACCCTCCGGTATGCTTTTCTCCACAAATTCGGGGCTTATAATCCGCCGTTCCGCAAGAATGTACTGTTCAGCGCCGGATAATTGTCCCATGTCGAAGAACAGGGCTTGATTCAGAAATTCAACGCTTGGATACGCCTCTTTCACCCGATTTAACACGCCTTCCAGCATCTCCGGCTTTGCGTGGTTCGGAAAAGGGACATGTCCCAAATTTCTCGCTAATCGAATACGCGAAGAAAGTACAACATCGGAATCAGGTGCATTACAGTCTAACCAGGGAGGCGATTCGTAAACCAGTGTGTCAAAATCCAGCGTCATTTCTGATAGCCTTCACTTTTTACAGTTTAAATTTACTCGAAAAAAGAGGCTTTTGCAAATAAAATTTGATTGAAATATGTCGGTGAAGAAAAACACTCCCTTTCAACCATTATCGGTTAAATAGAGGAAAATATGAACCCTTTTGGGAGGGCTTGTATGGGATATTACACAAAAATCCCGATTTCGTTTTGGAAGGGGTTAAATTATTCGTCCGCAGATCAATAGATTCTGACGAGCCGTAATTTGGGGCTGATAACAGATTGTCCCGGTTCTGAAAGAAAACGCCTCAGTTCCGGGATGAATTAGTCCTGTTTGACGTTTCCCTGAAGTTCCCGAATTTGGTCCCGCAGGCGGGCCGCCTTTTCAAACGCCTCCTCAGCAACGGCCTTTTTCAACTCTTCTTGCAATCGTTCCAGATTTTGCACGACCGGTGTTTTCTGGCCCGAAGGACGACTTCCCATGTGGTGTGTGTTTCCGTGGATTTGCTTCAGCACTCGTTCCAATTGTACCCGAAAAGCTTCATAACACCGATCGCACCCCAGAAGCCCGGTCCGCTTAAAATCATCCCAGGTTGTACCACAATGAGGACATTTTAGAGAAACCGAATGTCGGACAGGCGGAGCGGCTTCTTCCTTAAAAACATCAACCATCAAGCTTTGAAAAAGCTCGGGCAACTGCTTGACGGTTTTTTGAAGCCCCAGCGAAAGGGCACATTTCTCACACAAATAAAGTTCTTTCTCTTTCCCGTTAATGACCTCTGTGATTTTCACAGTGGCATTGTTTTTAAAACATTTTTGGCACAACATTTTTAATCCCGTCGATTTTGGGACGTTTCGTTTTTAATACGACCGTCGAACAACTCAATAACCCGATCCGCCATTTGAGCCAGTTCCTGATTGTGTGTCACAATAACAATGGTTTGATTTTTTTCGCGACTCAACTTGTATAAAAGCTCGTGAAGCGACCGACTGGATTCCAAATCCAGATTTCCGGACGGTTCATCTGTCAAAAGGATCATGGGATCGTTCATTAAGGCCCGGGCAACCGCCACGCGCTGCTGTTCCCCGCCGGAAAGTTCGTTGGGTTTGTGTTCCAACCGTTCCCCCAATCCCACATCTCGCAGCAGTTTCTCTGCTTTCTTATAAACCTCACTCCGGGGTTTGTTCCCGATTAATCCCGGCATGGCTACATTTTCAAGAGCCGTAAATTCAGGAAGCAAATAGTGAAATTGGAAGACGAAGCCAATCGTCTGATTCCTGAATCTGGCCAGCGCCGTGTCATCCAGTTCAAAAACAGAGGTTGAATTGATCACAACCTTTCCGCTGGTAGGGCGATCGAGTCCTCCCATGATGTGGAGCAGCGTGCTTTTCCCCACACCGGAAGGCCCGATAATAACCAGAATTTCGCCATGTCTGATTTTCAGATCAATTCCTTTTAAGACATGGATGATGCTGGCCCCCATTTTATAATCTTTGGTGATCGATTTTGCCGAAAGAATGATGTCGTTCAAGATAAGATCCCTGCCATTGATTTCCAATTCAAAAGCCCACAGTCCCTGCTTAAACAAAAAGTTATCTCAATTATTCGTATCGAATAGCCTGAACGGGATCGAGTTTTGAGGCTTTCTTGGACGGATAAAGCGTCGCCAGAAAGCTGAGCAAAATGGCTGCAGTCCCAATCATAATAAAGTCCGTCGGCTTCATGTAGATCGGCAATTTATTAATAAAGTAGACATCCGGCGGAAGCGAAAAGAACCGGTACGTCTCCTGTGCCCAACACAGGGCGTAGCCAATGGCGCTTCCCAGGATCGTCCCGATCACACCGACCACGAGGCCTTCGTAAACAAAAATCCGCATAATGCTGTCCGACGTGGCCCCCATAGATTTTAAAATGCCAATTTCCCGTGTTTTCTCCATCACCAGCATAATCAATGAGCTGATAATGTTAAATGCGGCCACCATGATAATCAGGCTTAATACAATAAACATGGCCCATTTTTCAATCTGCATCCATGAAAAAAGGGTTTTGTGCATATCGAACCAGGTAAGTGTGTAGAAGGGATAACCCAGCATTTGGTCGATTTTTTTGGCCACACGGCTGGCCTGGTACATGTCATCCAGCTTAATTTCAATCCCGGAAACCTTGTTGCCCATTTGAAACAATTGCTGGGCCGATTTAATTGAAATGTAGCCGTAGGAATCGTCGTATTCAAACATGCCGCTTTCGAAGATGCCCGCCAACCGAAACTGTTTGACACTGGGGGGTGAAAACACGGAGGTCGTCATGCTGGGGCTGATGACGGTGATTTTGTCGCCAATAACGAGGGCTTCGAGACGATCAGAAAGACTTCGGCCGAGTACAATTCCGGGAAGCGGTTTGCTCCCTTCCGGCCCGGGAACCAATCCCAGATTCAGGGTACCGTATATCATATTTTTCCCCAAATCCGACACACTCTTTATCCGATTCTGATCGGTACCCTTGATGAAAAGTCCCTCCACATTTTTGCCGGACTTGATCAGCGCCTTGCCCAAAATGTAGGGTGATGCCCCAACCACATGATCCAGAGAAGAAACCTTTTTCAGAACATCCTGCCAATCCGAAATACCCTGATCGTGAAAGGTGCGAATCCGGATGTGGGCATCAAACCCAATAATCCGGGAACGGACTTCTTTCTCAAAACCGTTCATAACCGAAAGAACAATAATTAAAGCCGCCACACCGATGGTAACGCCGATAATTGAAAAATAGGTAATTAACGAAATAAATCCTGTTTTCCGCTTCGCTTTCAGATAGCGTCTGGCAATAAAAAACTCGTAGGACACCGGTAACTTCCTCTCAACTCGAAAATGATAACATTACGAACGGGAAATCCTTTATTCGCAAGTTCGCGGCTTTTTTAGTCATCTATTTTTAGCTGCTCCGGCCGCATTTGAGGAAACAGCAAAACGTCCCGAATGGAGGGCGAGTCCGTCAGAATCATCACCAAACGATCAATCCCGATTCCAAGGCCGGCCGTTGGCGGCATTCCGTATTCCAGGGCACGGAGAAAATCTTCGTCGAGAACCTGGGCTTCATCATCGCCTGCGCTTCGCAATTTCATCTGAGCCTCAAAACGCTGCCGCTGGTCGATCGGATCGTTTAATTCCGAAAAGGCATTCCCCACCTCTTTCCCCGCAATGTAGGGTTCAAACCGCTCCACCAGATTGGGGTCATCCCGGTGTTTTTTAGCCAAAGGAGAAATTTCGATGGGGAAATCCGTAATGAATGTGGGCTGAATGAGCTTGGGCTCCACAAATTCTCCGAAAATCTCATCAATTATCTTTCCTTTGTTGGGAAGCGACTCCACATCAATCGAAAGTTTTTTTCCGATTTCCCGCACGTCTTCTTCTGACTTCCCGTACAGATTAAAACCGGTTTCCGCCTCAATGGCATCAAACATTCGGATGCGTTTCCAGGGAGGTGTTAAATCGATTTCATTTCCCTGGTACACGATTTTTTTCGATCCCGTGGTCTTTTCGGCAATCAGGCTGATCATTTCCTCCACCAACCCCATCATAAAATAGTAGTCTTCGTACGCCACATAGAGCTCCATTTGCGTGAATTCGGGATTGTGGAACCGATCCATTCCCTCATTTCGAAAATCTTTTGAAAATTCAAAGACGCCGTCAAAACCACCCACAATCAGGCGCTTCAAGTAGAGTTCATTCGAAATTCTCAAATAGAGTGTCATGTCCAGGGTGTTGTGGTGCGTGACAAACGGCCGTGCAAATGCCCCGCCGTAAATCGGCTGCAAAATGGGGGTTTCAACCTCCAGGTAACCCTTTTCTTCCAGATAGCGACGCATGGTTGAAATAATTTTGGAGCGTTTTACAAAAACCTCCCGCACCTCGGGATTGACCACCAAATCCACATAGCGCTGGCGGTACCGCAGTTCTTTATCCGCAAATTGATCGTAGACAATCTTCTTCCCATCTTCCACCTTTTCCTTTACAATCGGCAGCGGTCGGAGCGTTTTCGAAAGCAGTTCAAACTGCTTGACCACAATTGTAATTTCGCCGGTACGGGTTTTAAAGACCTCCCCGGTCACGCCGATCCAATCGCCAATATCTAAGAGCTTGAAGACCTTGTACGATTCTTCACCCACATTGTCAAGACGAACGTAAATTTGAATCCGGCCTCTGGAATCCATGAGGTGAGCAAAACTGGCTTTTCCCATTCGGCGCAGCGCCATAAGGCGACCCGCCAGTGAAACGGTTTGGCCTTCCAGTTTCTCGAAATTTTGAATGACCTCGGTTGAAAAATGGGTCCGTTCAAATTTATAGGGATAGGGGTTTACCCCCATTTTTTGCAATTCTTCAATCTTCTGCCGCCGAATCTTCATCAGCTCGTTCAGTTCCTCTTGCCACGTCTGTTCCACAAGTTTCTCCTTCAGTCCGATCTGTCCTTCTCAATTTCCTTTACAAATTGCGCAAAATCTGTTCACGGTATTTTAGTTCAATTAAACATCCGCACGTCTGTAATAGTTTCATAAAATTTATTTGCATGTGGCCTGCGATTTCCTGAGGCACCAACAAGACACCCTTGTTTCTATCTCTGGCCATTCACGTAAACCCGCGGGACGCGCCGGGATACCCAGCACGTAACCTCATAGGGAATCGTATTTAATTTTCGGCAAATATCGTATACGGACACGTCACCCTGTTCCGTTTTTCCGAAAAGAACCACCTCATCGCCAACCTTTACAGAAGCGCCCGGACCGACGTCGATCAGAATTTGATCCATGCACACCCGCCCGGCAACCGGGTAGGTCTGTCCGTTAATGATTACGTTCCCCTGATTGGTCAGCAGGCGATTGTATCCGTCTGCGTAGCCCACCGGGATGGTGGCAATGGTTGTTTTCTGCGGCGCCGTGTACTGTCTCCCGTAGCTGACGGTGGTCCCTTTTTCAACCTCCTTTACGTGAAGAACCTTTGAAAGAAAGGCCATCGCCGGTTTAAGCGCGATGCTCTCGGTCGTTTCAAACGACGGATAATAGCCGTACATCATAATTCCCGGGCGAACCATATCAAAAAAGGCGTCGGGCATATCCAGAATGGCACCGCTGTTTGCCGCATGTTTGATCGGAATCTTGAATCCCAGGGACTCAATATTCTTGAGCGCAACCTTAAATCGGTGCAGCTGCAAATTGGCAAAACTTTTATCCTTTTCATCGGATGTTGCGAAATGCGTGTACACTCCCACAATCTGAATATCCGGGATTTGGAGGATTCCCCGGACAAACGAGGCCGCTTCTTCCCAGGGCACCCCCACACGCCCCATCCCCGTGTCAATTTTAATGTGTACGCGGGCGGGTTTCCGGAACAATTTTGCCGCCCTTTCGAGGGCCCTCGCATTTTCCGTTGAATAGAGGGTTGCATCCAAATCATACCGCACAAAAAATTCAGCCTGATCGGGAAAAAATCCCCCAAAAACAAGCGTGGGGTCGCTGATGCCGGTTTCCCGAAGTTCGATGCCTTCTTCCACCAGCGCCACAGCCAGATAATCGGCTCCGGTATCCAGAGCCGTACGCGCGACTTCCGCCATGCCGTGTCCGTAGGCATTTGCCTTTACGACGGCCATAACCCCCGCCGGTTTCACTCTTTCGATCACCCGGCTCAGATTGTATCGAATCGCACCCAAATCCACGACTGCCACTGTCGGACGCATCTTCACTACCGCCTTCTTAACTATTTAGGATGATTTCGCTTGTGCCGAAACAGTCTGATTCAACAAAAAAGCCCGTATAAACCGATCGATATCCCCGTCCATAACCGCCTGCGTGTTGCCCGTTTCCACTCCCGTACGGTGATCTTTTACCATATTATAGGGATGAAAAACGTACGAACGAATCTGACTGCCCCAGGCAATGTCTTTTTTCCCCTTCTCGATTTCCGTTCGTTTTTCGGCTTCATCTTCCATTTTTTTCTGATACAGGCGCGACCGAAGAATCTTCATGGCGCTTTCGCGGTTCATGTGCTGGGAACGCTCCGTCTGGCACTGCACCACAATTCCCGTAGGAATGTGCGTAATGCGCACCGCCGAGTCCGTCTTATTCACGTGCTGTCCGCCTGCTCCGCTGGCACGGTAGGTATCGATCCGCAAATCCTTCGGGTTGATTTCAATCTCCACATCGCTTTCAATTTCGGGGTACACAAAAACCGAGGCAAAGGATGTGTGGCGGCGGTGATTGGCATCAAACGGGGACAACCGTACCAGCCGGTGCACCCCCGCTTCGGCTTTCAGATAACCGTAGGCATAGTCCCCTTTCACCTCCAGAACCGCACTCTTGATGCCGGCTTCTTCGCCCGGAAGCAAATCCAGCGTGTGGTAAGAGAACCCGCGGCGCTCGATCCAGCGCGTGTACATTCGAAGCAGCATCTGCGCCCAGTCCTGGGCTTCTGTTCCGCCGGCTCCGGCATGAATGGTCAGAATGGCGTTTTTGGGATCGTCAATCCCTCCGAGGATACTTTTCAGCTCCAGTTCTTCGACCTGTTCCTTAAACGTCTTTAATTCCGATTGAAATTCCGCCTCCAGCTCTTTGTCTCCGGATTCTTGCGCCAAATCCAAAAGAACCTGAAGATTTTCCTGCTGCTCTTTGAGTCGATTCCACCCCTCCACGACAGATTTTAGACGGCTGATCTCCTGATTAATTTTTTGAGCTCTCTGCGTGTCGTTCCAGAAATCCGGTGCAGCGGATTGCTCCTGAAGCTGATCTATTTTCAGTTTCAGTTGATCGACGTCAAAGAAAACTCCGTAGATGTTCGAGCTTGCGGCTGAGTTCCTGAAATGTTTCTCTTAAGTCCATATCCATTCTCAAAAACCTCCAAAATTTGAACCTATGTTAACGGTAATTTTTCCAGTTGAATACCTTCTCCAAAATAATGCCGGATGATTTCTTCCGGCGTCTGGCCGGAATGAGCCTTGGCAATAGCACCCAACTGGCACATCCCTACGCCGTCTCCGGAACCTGCGCCGATAAAATTGAAAATGGTCGGAATACCGTGCTCATCCATTTCGGCACGAACGATGAAACAGCTGCTGGGTAATTGTGTTTGCGAAAAGGCCTGACGAATGGTCAGGTCGCCGACCAATTTCACATTTTGCCTGCTTCCCAGGATTTCTACCTCTACCAGCCGACCCGACTCCCCCCGCTTGAGGGGGACAATATCGTACAGCGTGCCAATATCTTCTTCCGTTTTTTGTGAGATGATTTCCTCAAGCTCCTGGCGGGTATATTCGGTTTCCCAGCGAAAATATTGGCGAAAGTTTTGAAAATCCTCCACATCTTTCATCTCGGAAAAATTGCAATGAACCGCCGGTTGACTGTTAATCCAAATCTCGATAGCTTCCTCATTATTCAGATTTTCCGGCATCTCATCAGGGGGTTCGTGGCCGTTTGTATCGAATAAGCTGACCAAATAGGGTTTGGGTTCAAAGTCTCCCACATTTTCAAGGGATTCCGTGTGGCCTCCGCACACCAGATGCGAGGGCGTATTGCAAATCTCCTCTCCGCACGTTAACACCAGGCCTTTCGTTTTCTTCATCACATCCATCACACGCCTGGGCCAGGGCTGCAAACCGGACAGATAAAAACAGTGGTCGGTGCTGCAGAATTGATAGGCTTCGCCCTTGTGCAATCGCCCCCAATTGGCAGCCACCCAGCTTCTCAACGTGATGGAAAGGGTTTCCATGTAGGAATCAGGGTAATTTTCCTGATATTGAGCTGTAAGCAATCCCCCAACATAGGCTTCAATATCCATCTCCGCCACGCATTGCAGCTTGCCCTTGTCGTTGATCCGGAATTGGATATCATATAAATTGGGGAATTCCATGCTGTCCTTTTTATTCCGAACATTCAGAAGAGAAATGGTGCTGCTGCGCTCTCGGGGTGTCAGTTTGATCGGCCCGCCGCACTTTGTAGATTTACTGTAATTTACATCAAACATTTCCATAACACCCCTGGCTTCCCGGGCCCGGTACTTAAAAATAGTCGATTGCTGAAAATCAAATAATTGGCGCTGGACCTTTCTGGCCTCCCGGATCGCTGAAAATCCGTCCAGGTACACGCGATAGGTGGAATTCCTGATTTTTCGATTATCACCAAACAACCACTGATAACCAAAGGTTTGAATTTTGGGATGAAAGCCCTTTTTTTGCAGCTTTCGTGCAAGTGTTTCCGCAGATTTTTTATCATAATATTCGTGGACGGAAATACCGTATCCAAATTTAGTGGGGGCCGAGGCCTCTACCGCAACCCGCCAGCGAGCCTCTCCGGTAAGGCTGTCGAATACGCACTTTCCATTCAAATCTTCAACGGTAAAATGCCCCGACAGACGAAAATCAATTTGTTCAACATCATCAAAAACATTTACTTTAATAAAGGGAAATCGATAAAAGGTCGGCACGTCCTGAATTTCAATTTTATTTGATTGACCATTCGATTTTCGATTATTCATACAAACTCCTTTTTTACGGCATACCGCTCCCGGGGGTGCAGGCCGTGTGCTAAAATATATATTTTTAATAATATTGAATATACAATAAAATTTTATATTTGTCAAGATTTAAGGGGACTTAGGCAGGCAGGATATGTTCAAAATATCACTAAAAAGAAGGCGCCGCTTCAGAGGCGCCTTCTTTGATTTCAGCCTTTTTTAATTTCCGGATTAAAACTCGACGCTAATTGAATACCGGTTTACAGAACTCAGACGTCCATAATCCACATACGCATAATCCAGGCGAATTTTGGCCGCTCCGCCAAACCGGTACTGAAAACCGCCTCCCAGCGTAAGACCGCCTTCCAATTGATCCATTCCGTAACCCCGATATCCGCCGCGCAGAAAGAGCATCTCTTTGAACGCATATTCAAATCCGGTATTCACGAATTCATTGTTATCATTCGGATGAACCGCATCCGCACCCACCGTTAAACGCATCAAACCATTCTTAATGGGATCAAACGCCATCCCCACACGAAACTGGAGGGGAATATCCCACTTTTCCATTTCCAGATGTGCGCGAATCATTTCATTGTTTCCATCAATGGTCGGGTCGATATCTACAAACAGGAGTGCATTCCGACCCGACATCTGCATCTGCGTTCCAAAGTTGGACATCATCATTCCAATGCGCAGATCGTGAAATTGGCTTCGGTAGATGGTGCCAATATCCATTGCCATCGCACTGGACGACATGTTCCAGATTTTTTCTTTAATGTACTTTACGTTCATTCCAAAAGAGAATCGATCCGTAATTTTTCGCGCATACGAGATTCCCAGGGCAATATCGGACGCTCCAAAAAGCTCGCCCGTGCCCTCCGGATCGTGGACGGTACGCACTTTGTCATCCGGAACCGTAAGAGCGGAAAAGAAGCCGCCAAATGTTCCCCATTCCCCCAGAGGCACGGAAAAAGCGGCAAAATCATAATTAATTCCGGCCAGCCAATCCGTGTGGAAAAAAATCGCCTCATTATTCACTAAATTTGCCAGACCCGAGGGATTCCAGTAAATAGCGCTGATATCATCGGCGGTTGCCACAAAGGCTTCACCCATCCCTACAGAGCGTGCACCGATTCCAATCTTGAGAAATTGGGCAGCCGTCGTACCCGATTTAACTGTTTGAGCGGTAGAAAGGGATAATCCCAAAAAGCTGGAAATAATCAATCCCACCAGTATAACAATGAACCGTTTCATCGAAAACCTCCCGGTTTATCACTTATCATTCATAGTTTGCTATTTTATAATTGCAATGCGTCCGATTTTCTCGCCGACCCCCGGCACATCTACATGATAGATGTAGATTCCAAACGAGATGTCCAGGTCATCATCACTCAGTAAATTCCACGGTTCAGAGCCGTCAAACACAGTTCCATGATGTTCAATGGTCTTTACGTGTTCGCCCGTGACGGTGTAAATGCGGATTGTACAATCCTTTGGCAAATGGATAAAATCCACGCGGCGTTCACCGCGTCCGGCGGAGAAAACAAACGCAGGCTTCGGTTCCAGAGCCGAAGCGGCTACATAGGGATTGGGCACCACGGCAATTTTATTCAGGTCTTGTTTTGCTTTGGCCAGATCAATACCTGCCGGATCGACATGAACAATATATTTGTCAATTGACTCCAAAGGTTTGGCAATGGTTAATTTGAAAACATCGCCCTTGGCAGGCGGAATACTTCCTTCTGCCGGGGCCTGAAACGTAAATTGCCAGCTTGGCTTGTTGTTCAGAAAAATAATAACCTGATCGCCCGAGCTCAGCTCGTGATCCTTATCCTTGTCCATAAAGACAAATGGCAGTTTTTCGTTATCCGTTACATTCACAAGTGTGAATTTTGTGGGTTGCGGCTTTACCACCACAGAGGTGTCGATGTATGTGTCGGAGAACCGAATTTCAATATCCCGGGCCAGTCGCACCCCATGCGAACTCATGCTTACATTCACCGTCCAGTTGCACTGGCTGCCTTCCTCCCATTTGGTCAGGCTGTCAATGGGGGTAATAAACGGAATGTCAATAAAACGCCAGACCAACCCGTTTATAAAATGCTTTTGTCCCTTCAAATCGGTGCTGTTTTCCAGCACGGTTTCATTGGACGTGAGATTTTTAATGGTAAAGGTTTTGGGAGACACCGAGTCATTAATGGTAATCTCGTATTTTGTATCGTTTAGTATGGTATAGTCCAGAACATCTACCTTCAGTTGGGCATCGGAAATACCGGATACGTGCTGAACCTCCACTGCCGCCGGAACGTACCCTGCAGCAGGAGCGTTGGGCATAACCGCCACAACATTTGAGGCGCCAATCGCTTTTGGAGTTTCCAGAGGTGCAATGCCCTTTGTGGCGCTCCCGGAATCGTACGCGGTAACGGCATAATAATAGGTAATCCCATTAACCAAATTACTGTCAACATACGTGTGACGCAATCCGGTATCATCACCCATATAAAAGTGAATGCCGTTGGTTCCGATGGGATGCGTTCCTTTAACCCCGTCTTTTCGGTCGAATTGCGCAATGGGGGTGTCGTACACCTTGATGCCCCGGTTATCCGTAATGGGATTCCCCCAGTGGACCTTATCCGTGCTTCTGTAGATGGCATATCCCTCAAAATCGTGGCCAAATAGAATATCCGTCGATTGTTCGGCTTTGTCATCCCAATAGAGTGTCACCTTTCCGTCGCCCGGCACAGCGTGTACGGTGGGAAGATCGGGCGGTTTGGTAAACTGGAAATTCAACCGGTAAATAAAATAGGCCATTTTGGCATTTTGATACAGATCGTTCTTGTTTTGCCCCATAATAATGCCAATGGAGTATTTTTGAATTTCACCCGGCGAAAACGGGAAGTAACCCGATCCAAACAGAAAGATATTGTCGGCGTTCTGCTGAATATTTTCTGCACTAATATTACCGGGTTTCATTAGTTTCCAGATTTTATCATCGTCGGCAGGGATTACAGTTGAGTAGATAGGTGCCGCGAAAGAGGTCAGTCCCATCTGATCGCTCTCGTCCAGATCCGTCTGATCGAAATCCGGTTCGCCGGGATCCGGAACACCGTTTCCTTCGCCTTCATCAAAGGTTCCGGGAATCCCATCGCGTCCCACGTCGTCGGATTTCCCGTCCAGATCACCCAGGTCGTCGATTCGACCGTCGTGGTCGTCGTCAATGCCATTGGTGTAATCCTTCTCCGGGGTGTCCGCTTTGGCTTCTGCATCGGTAGCCTGCCAGTCGCCATCGTCATCTATTCCATTGAACCGACTTTCATCCACCATTCCGTCATGGTCGTTGTCGATGCCGTCCGTACTGTTTCCGGGGCTTTCCAGAAAGATAAAGCCCAGCCAGCCCAATTGATCCCACGGGATACCGAAATCGTTGGACGACCCCACGCGATCCCAGGAAAATACCATGTTCATCTTCTGATCAAAATCCGCATAATCATCCGAAAAATCACCGGGGCCGCCGATATGCGGATCGCCCATCATTCCGACTACCACCTTATCCAGTTTTTTCTCACTCACGTTTTTCACTTCGTACTGGAAGAAGAGAATATCTTCGGCCAATTGCGCGGAGTACTGATAACCGCGAGCCGTTACCTGAATTCCGAGTCCCCTTCGCGAGGAATCCGAAGGAAAGGGATAATAGCCAAATTCGGCATTCCAGCGATCGTCCATCACAAAATAGCTTTCCAGATCTGCCGTTACCTTGCCATTGCCGTATTGGCCCGGCCACATAAGATTTCCCTTGTCGTCTTTTGGAAACAGGGGCCCCCAGGTACTGGGCTTATTGCTCATGGCAATTTGTTCATTGGGCGAGGGAGCGGCGTATCCCGGGAGGGGTTCCCATCCCCACACATTTTCGCCGCCGGTGGGATCGGTGTCGCCGCCGTCGATCATGCCGTCGTCAAAAATGCCAACGGTATCCCCCTGTACGGTGACAACCTGTGCGCCAATCAACGGGCCGAATTCATAACCGTAACCGTGCCCGCTGTAAATCGGCCATTCCAAGGAGGGTTCTGTGTTGGGGCGTCCGATGGAGCCGTAATTGTAAAACAGGGTACGAATTTTATTCCCATCGTGGATGCCAAATTTTCGATCCCTGTGGGCAGTTGGTTTGCTGAGCCGGTGTCCGTCGAAATAATTTTCCCATTTCTGGAACTCTTCCTTCGTCCAGTATTTCATGGGCTTATTCGGTTTTTTAAATTGCGCCGAAACCGGACTTATCAGAAAAAACAACAGAATTGTTGTTACGAGAAAGGGTAAGAGAGGTACATTCACCCGGGTGAAATATTTCATTTCAACCTCCAAAATTGAATACTTATTTTTTATGATCCGATTACTCGTTGGTTTACGTTCAAAATGTCCGATACAAAAATGTCTTTCCCCGTTGGAATCGGCTTTTTCGTTGCCGCGTCACACTTCGTCAGAAAAATCAAAAGCGAATACCCGCTCCCAAAAAGATTTGGCGTGGCTTCGAATACCAGTTCGGACGAAGGGCCCAATCCTTGGTTGTCTTGCCTCCGTAGCGTTCCATCGAATATCCGGCACGTCCGGTGCTGTCCCAGACATAAAGCTCATTTTTTCGGTCGAACACATTGTACACTTTGACGTACAGCTCATAAATCAATCGTGTCCCGCCAAAGTGGATTGTGAAATCCTTGTACGCATTCAAATCAAAATTGATAATGGGGGGTTTTCGGCCGCTATTTTCATCGGCAATACGCACAATTTCGTTGGTCGCCTTGGGCGTGTAGGGATAGCCGCTCTCGATGCGTCCGATCAAACTCAGCCCCCAGCTTCCGGGTTTGGCAATGTTCGTATTAATCCGGAGGGCGTGGGTCTGATCCCAATCCAGAGGCACCACCTTCTTTAGCTGCTCAATGGTTAACCGGTAGTTGCGCCGGGTTCGGGTCGGATCCGACTCATTCCCTTCCGCCACCTGATAGGTGTAATCCACATTCGCTGAAAAGTAGTTTGAGAAGCGCTTATCCAGTGAAATGTTTACGCCTTTCACGTACCCGAAATCACGGTTGATAAAGAGGGCGTAGGAATCGCTGCCGCCAGGCAAAATGTAAATCCGCTGCCCCAAAAGATTTCGAATATCCTTATAATAGGCCTTAATATACAGGGCAACGCCGGGCGAAACTTCCTGTTCGAATCCAACCTCATAACTGACCGTTTTTTCCGGTTTCAGATCGGCATTCCCGATATCACTTTTAATCACACCGGGAAGCACCTCAAAATCCGGATTGTGATAGAGACGATAAAACGGCGGAATCTGGAAAAAGTGCCCGTACGAGAAAAAGAGTTTCCCGCGATCGGTGATCGGATAGGCCAGCGAAAAACGCGGACTGATTTGCGTTTTAACAGAAGCTTTCTTCTTGGGTGAACGCTGCGGGTCCTTCGGGTTGGTCGGAACAACTCCATCGGGATCGAAATAATCATATCGAATCCCGGCGTTAATGACCATATCCTTCATTTCAATTTTATCCTGAACGTAGGCCGACGCCTCCAGAGGCCGGTGAGTATAGGTATTATTATTGGGTCCGCTGCCGTCAATAATATCCCCGGGAATTCCATCATTATTATCGTCGTAGCCGGGGCGGTCAGGTAAAACCACCCAATCATGCTGATAGAGCTTGTGTTTTTTGACATCAAAACCCACTTTAACCTCGTGAATCGAGGTCATCTGGCTGGTCAGATCAAATTTTGCATTAAAGGTCTGTGCATCCCGGTACATTCGGCTATTGTCGGTACCCCCCGTATAGAACTCATAATTGACGTCCTGCCGGCGGTAACCGCTCCAGACATACCTTGGGTCTTTGGGGTTTTTGAAGGCATAGTATTGGTATTTATAGGACAAAAACGATCCGATCAAATTGTAGAATGTGCGGCTCGATAATTGGTGCGTTAATTTTACATTTTCCCGATAGCTGTCCTTGAAATACCACAAACGGCCATCCGGGACGTATTTTCGGGAATGGGAGTATCTTTGCCATTTCCGGGATTCCAAAAGTCCGCTGAGCATCAAACGAATACTGGGTGAAATCCTGAAACTGTATTTTCCCTGGCCGTTAAAAAGCCTGGAAGGATTCATTGGTACAATTGATCCGTCGCCGGT
Organism: Calditrichota bacterium; assembly: GCA_013151735.1. Taxonomy (NCBI): domain Bacteria; kingdom Pseudomonadati; phylum Calditrichota; species Calditrichota bacterium. The sequence goes on from JAADHR010000089.1 coordinate 20,975, forward strand.
GCGAATGCTGTCAATCCCGTCGGTGGTATTGTGCAGGCGAATACCGTAAAGATAGCCTTTATCATTGAAATAGCGCCCCGACACGAAGAATGTATGGTTTTTGGGGAGAAACGGAACCGGTCCGCCAAAACTAAATTCTCCTTCGGCCGTATTCAGGGGATCAATCTGATCGATATGGTAAAAGGTGTCTTTGTGCCGGGTAACCATGTCACCCGTCTGGCCGGAAAAATTACCGGAATAGGTGGTTTGCCCCCCCTTGGTTACAATATTAATCACCCCGGACAGGGCCTGTCCGTATTCGGCGTTAAAAGACCCCGTAATAACAGACATTTCCTCAATCGCATTTGTAGCAACCTCTACACCCAGCCCGTTATTAAACGGGTTTGTGTTGGCAATACCATCTACAATGTAAGCAATTTCGCCCGATCGGCCGCCACGAATGTGCAGGTTGCCGCCGGCATCCACAGAAACGCCGGCTTTGGTTACCATTAAATCCTTGAAATTTTCAACCGGTGCCACAGCAATATCGTCAGATGTCATGACGGCGGCACTGGCTGTGGCATCCCGCTGAATCATGGGACGCTCGGCAACAATGGTGACTTCTTTTCCCTTAATTACAGTCTGTGAGAGCCTAAAATTGATGGTAGCCGTTAAATCGGCAAACACTTTAACATTGGTAACCTCGCTTGGTGCATACCCGACCATCGTGGCCCGCAGTTTGTACGTGCCCGGGGGAACGTTCAGAATAAAAAAGGTGCCGTTGATATCCGTGGCAGCGCCCATTGTGGTTCCCACAATCAGAATATTCACACCCGGCAGGGCATCACCGGTTCGAGCATCCACCACTTTGCCTTTAATTTTTCCGGTGGTCCCGGCAAAGCCAATGGTGGACCCAAGACCAAAAGTAAACAAAAGAAAGATTACAATTTGATACAGGTACTTTTTTTTCATGGCCTACCTCTTTTGTTTTTTATAAGACTTTATAAAGGAAGGAAAATTTATTGTCTAATATAACTCCGTTTATTGTGGCAAGTCAAGTAAAAAAAATTAAGCATCTTTAATTTTTATCTTGACAATGGATTTTTTTTTCTTTATACTATTGTAAATTTTCTTTATTGACCAACCTGACTTTCGATTTCTAAGTTTTCAATTCTTAATTAGTTCGTGGGGCTGATTCTCAAAATTTACAGTTTTTCCACAAACAACGGTTTTATTCCCCCGAAAATAGAGAACCTTTACACTTTCGCTGGAATTACGAATTGTGGGAAGGAGGTGAAAAGAAAGCTGTTTTGGTAAGATTTGTGTGTGGTTAACCCAATTAAACAAGGAGGTAGGACGTATGAAAAAGTTTGGCGCATTATTTTTTGTAGTCGTATTTGTTTTCTTTATGGCTTCGTTTGGTTACAGCCAGGAATATCTGGGCAATGGATTTACAAAAATAATGGAAATCCTGGAACAACCAAAAACCCAAACGGCCGTTGACTCCGTTATTTTGCCTCAGCGAATTGCCGATTTGGATGAGGTTCATGCCGGTTACGATTTTGACGGTGACGGCAATATGGAATTCTTCTATATTACTGATGAAACCGGCCCGAACTCCGGGCTCGATCATGGAACATCCAATGCAGTTTATCTCTACGAATACAACCCCAATACAGGTAATTTTGACCTGACCTGGAAGTATTCGGCAGGCGAATTCAGCTGGGCTTCCTTTCCAACGGCTTGTGTGGCCGATCTGGACGGCGACGGAAACAAGGAACTGGTGATTGGCGTCCCTTACAGCAGCAATCAGCCCACACCCGATGCCAACCCCGACCGCCTGTTGGTTTTTGAAGGTGAACCCGGCGTGGGTCTGCCTGATACCCCCACGGCCACCTGGAATTTTGACGCTCCGCCTGCCACCAACACTCGTCCGTCAGCCATGGCTGCCGGCGATATTGATGGCGACGGCAAGGACGAACTGGCCGTCGGCTTCCGTAAATGGCCGTCAGCTGCCGGTTCTGCATTAATGATCTGCTCTCTGGATGGTGATTTTGCCGGCATTTTTACCCAGTGGAAAATCGAAGCTATCGACACCACAACCGGCTATGGCTCAGATTATTCGGCCGACATCACCGATGTGGACAATGACGGTCACAAAGAAGCCCTGTTTTCCATTTACAGCGGCGGCGGTCCCCAGGTTTTTTACGAAGCCACCGGCCCCGATACCTATGAAAAACATGTTTTCGATTTCTACCCCTACAAAACCATTCAGGCTGCTTCTCACTTTGATGCCAATAATGACGGAAAAGAAGAAGTGGTCCTGGGACGCACCAATGGCACAGTCGTTCTGGACGTGAACGTGACAGACCTGGCCACTGCCGACAGCACCAACACCCCGGTTGTGGCAACCGTTGAACCCGGTGGAATTCGTGGACTGGCCGCCGGAGACTTCGATAAAGACGGCAATGGCGATATTTTTGTCGGTGGAAATTATGCAGGAAGTGTCTGGAGAATGGAATACAACGGCAGCGGCGATATCGCTGATTCCGCCAGCTACACGTACACCAAGGTCTTTAACACCGATACCGCCCGCGGCGCCCGTATTTACGATATTTCCTTCCCCGGCGATTCGGAAGACCAGCTTGAGGGATATACCTCCAACGACATGAATGGCAACGGAAAACCCGAATTGCTCATCGCGGTTGAAGATGGCGATTCCCTCCAGCCCCGTTTTTACATGCTGGAAGCCGGTGCCGGAAATGCCGTTCACGAGATGCCTGTCAATCTGGTTCAGAACTACACCTTGAATCAAAACTATCCCAATCCGTTCAACCCGACCACGGATATTTCATTCTCCCTGAAAAAAGCCGGTCGCGTGACGATTACCATTTACAACGCATTGGGCAAAAAGGT
>JAADHR010000089.1:23906-30354 GCA_013151735.1 Calditrichota bacterium
TACAAAGTAACCTGGGATGCCACCAACGATGCCGGCGTACGGGTTACCTCCGGCGTGTATTATTACTCCATGCACGTCAACAATTTCAAGAGCACCCGCCAAATGGTTTTGATGAAATAAGATCGCTTTTGAAAAACTTAAAGCCTGTCAGATTCTCTGACAGGCTTTTTTAATTTTACGCTCGTGAAACCTCCTGCCCCATTTTTTTATCTCTCACGCTGTTTTTCTCCTTGACTTCAGCAGGCAGGTTCGTTATATTTGATGAAAACTTTTTGCTTCCGGGGATTGGCTTTCCTCAAAAAGAATTTTCGGACACATTAAACACATCTCAATTCTTTGAATACAATTATCTTTTTGTTTTCCAAGGAGGATTTCTTCAATGAAAATGCGGCTTCCTGTTTTTCTGTCCCTTATTTTATTATTTCTATTGCCCGTATCGCTTTGGGCAGGAACCACCGGCAAAATCGTGGGAACGGTTAAAGATGCCACAAACGGACAACCACTGCCGGGCGTAAATATTCTGCTGGAGGGCACTCAGATTGGGGCGGCAACCGATGCCAGGGGCTATTTTTCAATCATCAATGTCCCTCCCGGCCGGTACACCCTGCTCGCCCGGATGATGGGTTACACCACACTTCGCATAAAGGACGTCCGGGTGCGTGTGGACTTAACCACCCGCCTTCCTATTGAACTCAGTCCCACGGTGCTTAAATTGGGGAAAAGTGTAACCGTAACCGCCACACGGCCGATGATTCAAAAGGATATTACGTCCACTCAATCCATTGTTGATGCCAAGGACATCGAGCAAATGCCGGTGGAATCGGTTTCTCAGGTACTGGAATTGCAGGCGGGCTTTGTAAAAAGTCCCGGAGGCGCTCTGCACGTGCGCGGCGGACGCTCCGGCGAAGTGGCCTACATGGTGGACGGTGTTTCGATCACCGATCCTTACGGTGTATCGGCGGCTATTACCGTAGAGAAAAACGCCATCCAGGAATTGCAGGTGGTTAGCGGCACCTTCAATGCGGAATACGGGCAGGCCATGTCGGGAATTATTAATATTGTGACAAAAGAGGGTACCTCCCGCTACAAGGGAAGCGTTTCTGTCTATCTCGGAGATTATGTCAGCACCCACTCAGACCTTTTTAACCACATTGATGCCGTAAATCCGCTCAGTATTCAGGACGGAGAATTTTCTTTTAGCGGCCCGGTTCCAGCCACTCACAAACGCCTGACCTTTTTCACCTCCGGACGGTATTTTTATAATGAAGGGTACCTGTACGGGATTCGCCGTTTTCTGCCCGCCGATTCCAGTTTTTTCGATTCGCCGGACACCAGCCAGTGGAAAATTCAGGAAAGCGGCGACGGAGCCTGGGTATCGATGAATCCCTTTACAAAATTTTCGGGACAGGGAAAACTCTCGTACCGGATTTCCCCTTCCATAAAATTGACTTACACCGGATTCCTTAATCAAAATCGGTATCAAACCTACAGTCACAAATTCAAACTGGATCCGGACGGAAATCTCAAGCGTTTCCAGTCACAGTTTACCAATATTTTCACCCTGAACCATATGCTGTCGCCCAATACATTTTATTCCTTCAAATACTCCAATTTTTCAAACGGTTACCATCACTACGTGTACGAAAATCCCACGGATCCCCGGTACGTGAGTCCCCGGCGGTTTTACAGCTCGTCCGGGTATCGGTTTTACACCGGGGGGCAAAACATGAACCATTTTTACCGAAATACCCTTACTCACGTGTACAAATTAGAGCTGACGAGCCAGATCAACCGAAATCATCAAATAAAGACCGGGTTGGAATACCGTTGGAACCGTCTTTTTTACGAAGCCTTTACGATTCGTTTGGACTGGCAAACCCACTGGAAACCGCAGGTTCCGGGATTTGACTCGCCATCACACAACCGATACGTTCACCATCCCACAGAGTTGGCCTATTTTATTCAGGACAAAATTGAATTAAAGGACATGATTGTGAATGTGGGTGTACGGTACGAACGGTTTAATCCCGATGGAAAGGTGCTGGCCGATCCAAGAGACCCCAACATTACCCAGCCGCTCAAGCCGGAGCACCGGGCCGACCCCCTTGAAAAGCGCCGAACCTATTGGTTCAAAGATGCCAGTTCCAAAACTCAGATTAGTCCCCGGATCGGAATTGCGTATCCCATCACCGATCAAGGAGTGATTCACTTTTCCTACGGGCACTTTTTGCAGATTCCACCCTACTCCTATCTCTACACGAACCCGGATTTTGAGGTGACGGGCGGATTGAGTTCACTTATCGGAAACGCCAATCTGGAACCCCAGCGCACGGTGAGCTACGAGATCGGGCTTCAACAGCAATTGACGTCTGACATCGCCATCGACATAACCGGTTACTACAAAGATGTCCGAAATCTGCTGGGGACGCAAATCATCGAAACCTACGCGGGCGGTGATCGCTACGCCTTGTACGTGAATCGCGATTACGGAAACATTCGGGGCATTACGCTCACATTACGAAAGAACTATTCAAATTACCTGTCCGGGCAAATTGACTACACCTATGGCGTGGCCGAGGGAAATGCTTCGGACCCCAATTCCGTTTTTTACGATGTGGCCAGCGGACGCGAACCGGAAAAGCAGCTGATTTACTTGGCGTGGGATCAAACGCACACGCTGAACGGATCCGTGACCATCAGCGACCCGCAAAAGTGGGGTGTGAGTTTAATTGGCCAGTACGGAAGCGGCCTGCCTTACACGCCGACGTACCAGGGCCAGCGGACCTCCTTCGAGAACAGCGAACGCAAGCCCATGACATTAAATGTGGATTTGCGCGCTCATTACGATTTTGCATTCAAGGGGCTTCGTACGTCCCTGTTTTTGCTGATTTACAATTTACTCGATCGAAAAAATGAGCTGTTGGTGTACACCGATACGGGGCGGGCCACATACACCCTGGTTCCGCAATACACGGGGGATACCCGTTTCCCCAACACACTTAAAGACTACCTCACGCGCCCGGATTATTTTTCCGCACCGAGGGAAGTGAAGACGGGCATCGTGGTCTATTTTTAGGCTGCCGGCCGTACGGCTGTTTTTTAAATTTGTGAAAATTCGTGGGTAATAATCAAACGGCTACTTTTTGATTTGTGAAAATTCGTGGGCTAAAATAAACGGAGGTTATTCTGTGAAGTCACAAAATATTCACTTTAAACGTATACTTCTTTTAATTGTTCTTTTGATTCCGGGTGTACTCTTTGCCGCGGGAACCGGGAAAAAATCCCTGCAAAAAGCAAAAGGCCGGGAGGACCAGAAAATCGGCCATCACGATGCCAATAAAATCTACACGATTTTCTACAACTGGGGCGGTATTGGCGACTGGACAGGGGGACGTCGTGTGGAATCCGGGGTGTACCCCAAGGGCTCCGGGCACAGTTACTTTGCTGAGTTTACGCCCGTTATTGGCGCTGAGGTAACCGACGCCAAGGGAATCATTCGCCACATTTTCAGTGACGGGCTTCCGGATTTCGGCCATGCCGATGTGTCTCCCGAAGGCAAGCGGTGGCAGTTCGAGCCCATCGCCGGCTATGCCAATCCCAATCAGGATCACATCGCCATGAGCGACGATTCCATCTCCTGGCCGTCTCACTGGCCGGATAAAGACCACACGTGGGACGGGCATTGGGACGGTCAGTACGGGAAATACGCCCGGGCCGATCAGGAATCCTACTACCGCATGGACGATTATCCCAATAGTGAGTTTGATTTCTACCCCGATCCCAGCGATTCTTCCAAACGCGGTCTCGCCCTCGAAATCGAGGTGCGCGGGTACCAGTGGGTGCAGGTGGCTGCCGAGGACATTATTATCTGGACCTATTGGATCACAAACAAAGGAAAAACCGATTACAAAAAGATGATCTTCGGCATGTACGGCGATGCCGACATTGGCGACGACGGTGATCAGCGCGACGACGACTCCTGGTTCGACAAAAAAAATGACATCGTGTATCAGTGGGATCACGACGACAAAGGCGCCTGGGGCGGGCCCACAGCCTATTTCGGGTGGAAATTTCTGGAATCACCCGGCAACCCCTTTGACGGTATCGACAATGATGAAGACGGCATGATCGACGAAAGTCAGTGGGACGGCATCGACAACGATCACGACTGGAATCCGCTGACCGACGATGTAGGCACGGATGGAATCGGCCCGGCAGATCCCGGCTACACCGGACCCGACCCGGACGGCACAGAGGGAAACGGTCAACCCGATGACGGCGAGCCCAATTTTGAATACACCGACAACGACGAATCGGATCAGATTGGATTAACCAGTTTTGCCGCCGCCACCTGGCCGAACATCGACCTGAAAGATGATGAAAAGGTGTGGCAGCAAACCGTGCCCGGTGCCTTTGAAGTCCCAAAACAAAAAACCGACATTACATTTCTTTACGGATCGGGTTATTTCCCGCTGAAAGTGGGCGAACGCCGCAAATTTGCCGTAGCCATGCTTTTTGGCGAGGACCTGGACGACATTCTGCGAAATGCCGTAACCATGCAAAATATTTACGACGCCGACTACAATTTTGCCAAGCCGCCGCTTAAACCTCACGTCACAGCCGTGGCAGGCGACCACAAAGTCACACTGTACTGGGATAAAATCGCTGAAAGCTCCCGCGATCCGATTTACGGCTACGATTTTGAGGGCTACACCATTTACCGCAGCACGGACCCGTCGTTCCTGGAAAGCTGGATCATCACCGATGCCTACGGAAATAGGACCTTCAACAAGCCGATTGCTCAATTCGATAAAATCGACGGGCTCAAGGGCCCGCATCCCATTGGCTACAACGGATTGCAATTCAATATGGGAACCGATTCGGGTCTGCGTTACTCCTGGACGGATACGACAGTGGAAAACGGTCAAACCTACTACTACGCCGTGTGTTCGTACGACCAGGGGTACGACAAAGATTTTTACGATCGCGGAATTAGTTCGATTGAAAATCTCCAGCCCATCAACCCTTCGGAATGCAGCAAGCGCATCATGGTGAATGCCGTGGGAGTCGTTACGGGAACTGACGTCAACACCGTTGTGGTCACCCCTCAGGCGCCGGCCGCCGGATACATTCCACCGAAAGATTTTCAGCTGGACAACAACCGGATGGTTCACGCACAAGGGGTTGCAACCGGACAGGTAGCCGCAAAGATTATCGACCCCACCCAATTGCCCGATAACTGGGAATACGAAATCAGTTTTGACGATACAACCCTGATTCAACCTCAAAATGTGCGTAAATCTTACTCGGTTCTCAACAAGCATCTTTTTACAGAACCCTTTACAGCCGATTCAAACTGGGTTAATCTCAATCACCAGCACCTGCAAAAGGGAAGCGTTTCCGTAACCGACCAGGATGGAGCCACCACATTTACCGAGGGGACGGATTTTGAAATCAATTACAGTGCAGGCAACGTACGCATTTTACCCGCCACATCCAGAATGCAGCTGGGTGACACGTACGACATTCATTACCGGTATTTCCCGTTATATCAGTCTATTTATTTGAACAGTGAAATTTTCAATCCGTTTTTCGACGGCTTGCAAGTCGTGGTTCAGGATGATCCCCTTCGTCTGGACACAGAAAAGAGCACCTGGATTGAAGGAACCTGTAATTACAAGGCGGATGTCCGCATTTTTAAGGGAAGTAAAAATTACCCCTACGATTACGAGGTCCGGTTTCAGGGACCGGAAGGAACACCTGCCCGCGAGGATGCCCGCAAAAACGGCATTATGGCGCCGTTTGATGTGTGGAATGTGGTGACAAACGAGGAGGTTCGGTTTGTGATTCTGGATCAGGATAAAAACAAGGCCTGGTCACCCGGAGATCAGGTAATCTTTCTAAAGGGTAATTCTGGCATGACGACCACCTATTCCGTCACCTTCACCAAACCGGATTCCATTCTGATCGATTCGACCTTCAGCCATATTCAGACAATCTCGATCGACACGGTGCTGAACGGGCGTGACACCACCATCGTGGTACAGGATTCGGTGTTTACCTACGACACAACCCGGGTGGATATCCATCCGCCGGACAAAGGCGACGTGTTTTTGGTGCACACGAAGAAACCCTTTACTCGAAACGATGTGTACACGTTTACCGTGACGGCTCCTCACATTGACTCTAAGAAGGCTTCGGCAGAATTGGCCAACATCGCGGTTGTGCCCAATCCCTATGTGGTCACGGCATCGTGGGAACCGCAGAATTTCTACAAATCCGGGCGGGGTGAGCGAAAGATTGAATTTATTCACCTGCCGCAAAAGTGCACGATCAAGATTTTTACCATGCGGGGCTATCTGGTGAAAACCCTGGAGCACAACAGCCCCATTTTCGACGGCTCGGAGGCCTGGGACCTTACCACCAAAGACGGCCTGGACGTGGCCTA
>JAADHR010000090.1 GCA_013151735.1 Calditrichota bacterium
GATTCTTTTTTATACCCTGAAACAGATTGAGCAGTGCGGGGAAATCGATGAAATCATTCTTTCGGTACCGGAAGAAGAATTAACATTTGTGGCCGACGAGATTATCGACCGCTTCGGGATCCAAAAAATCCGAAAAATTGTCGCAGGCGGCAAAGAACGCCAGGATTCCGTTCGGGCGGCCTTTGAAGCAATCGATGTGGAACCGGAGCTGGTCCTGGTTCACGATGGGGTCCGCCCTTTTGTGACACAGGAAATCCTGCACCGGGCTATCGAGGAAACCCGCAAACACGGAGCGACCGTCGTTGGAATTCCCATTACGGCAACGGTCAAACGGGTGATCGACGGGAAGGTTGGGGCCACGCTCAACCGAAATGAACTCTGGGAAATTCAAACGCCTCAAACGTTTCGTTACGACTGGTTTGAGCAGGCCAGCGAAAAGGCGCAGGCCGATCATTTCTACGGTACGGACGACGCATCCCTTCTGGAACATGCCGGTTTCCCGGTGTACGCGGTTTTGGGAAGCCCGTACAACATCAAAATCACACATCCGGAAGATCTGGAGATGGCGGAATTAATTCTGAAAAAATTTACGGAGAACCCTTTATGAGCATCCGCGTGGGGCTGGGACAGGACAGTCACCGGTTTGACCGGGAAAATCCGGAGAAAAAACTCGTGCTGGGCGGCATCGTTTTTGAGGGATTCCCCGGCCTGAAGGGCAACAGCGACGCCGATGTGGTCCTGCATGCGATCACCAATGCCGTTTCAGGCGTGACCGGAGTGAATATTCTGGGCGAACGAAGCGATTATTTATGCCGGGAAAAGGGAATCACGGACAGCCGCGTGTACCTGAAAGATGCCCTCCGGTTTTTGAAGAACATGCAAGTGACGCACGTGTCGATTTCCATTGAGGCAAAAATACCTCCAATAAGCCCCCGAATCGATGAGATGAAGGCAGAATTGTCCGGCCTGTTGGGGATTTCACCGAACGATATTGGTATTACCGCCACAAGCGGCGAAGGCCTGACTCCGTTTGGAAAAGGAGAAGGCATACAGGTAATTGCAGTGGTCACCGTTACGTCTGAGGATTAAATACCCCCGTGGAACACTGGCTTGCGATTTTTCATCAGCAATCGGGAGTGGTGAGCTACATCCTGTTGTTTTTTGTCGGATTTCTGGAAAATGTTTTTCCTCCCGTTCCCGGCGACACCGTGATTGTGTTGTCTCTTTTGCTCATCGAAAAGGGGTGGCTCAATTTCTGGATCGTTCTTATTTGTGTGAGCGTGGGGGGAACCCTTGGCTTTTATCTGGTTTTTTATCTGGCCTTTCGCTGGGGAAAGGCCTGGGTGCTCCGCCAGAGATGGCTTCATTTGAATGCCAAACGCCTGGATAAAGTTGATCGGTGGTTTGAGCGCCACGGATCCTGGCTGGTTCTGGGGCACCGGTTTTTTTCGGGATTTCGATCGACCATTGCACTTATTGCAGGACTTTCATCCATTGAAATCTGGAAAATGGCGATTTTGTCCTTTTTGGGGGTAACCCTCTGGAATACGATGCTTCTGGCGGTTGGGTTGGAGATCTTGAAAAATAAAGCCGCCCTGCTGCATATACTTAAAACCTACAATCTGATCGTGGGCAGCCTTGTTTTGCTCGGAATTGGAGTGGGAATTGTCTTTTACAGGATCAAACAAAAAGCAAGGAGTTCACAGAGTTAATGGAAACGCGCGTTCGATTTGCACCGAGTCCGACCGGATATTTGCACGTGGGCAATGCACGCACAGCCATTTTAAACTGGCTGTTTGCCCGGCACACCGGCGGGACATTTATTTTACGGGTTGAAGACACCGATTTTGAGCGTTCAACCCGGGAATTTGAACAGGGGATTTACGAAGATTTGCACTGGTTGGGATTGAACTGGGATGAAGGCCCGGATATCGGGGGGGACTACGGGCCGTATCGGCAGTCCGAACGGCTGGATCTTTACCGCAAATTTGCTCAGCAGTTGCTGGAGGAGGGAAAGGCCTTTCTCTGCTACTGTACGCAGGAAGAGATTGAGGCTCGTAATCAGGCAGCGTTGACCCAAGGGGAACAACACAAGTACGACGGACATTGCCTTCACCTCACGGAGGAACAAAAACGCGCCTACGAAGCCGAAGGCCGGAAGCCGGTCATTCGGTTTCACGTCCCGCAGGAAACCATCCGTTTTCAAGATGTGATCAAGGGCGAGATCTCTTTTGAAGGGGAAAATATCAGCGATTTTATTATTCTTCGCTCCGACGGCGTGGCTACGTACAACTTTGCTGTTGTGGTGGATGATGCGCTGATGAAGATTTCCCACATCATCCGCGGCGACGATCACCTTTCGAATACCCCAAAACAGGTTCTGCTCTTTCGGGCACTGGGATTCGATGTGCCACTGTTTGTTCACATTCCAATGATTCTCGGCAGCGACCGCTCCAAACTCTCCAAGCGCCACGGCATAACCTCAGTGCGCATGTATCGGGAAAAGGGGTATCTTCCGGAGACTCTGGTGAATTTTTTGAGTCTGCTCAGCTGGTCATCGGAAAGCGGGGACGAAATTTTGCCGATTGACCGCCTCATCCGGGAATTTGATTTTTCGCGGATGTCTAAATCGGCGGCCATTTTTGATGTTGAAAAACTCAACTGGATGAATGGCTGGTACATTCGGAATGCCGAACTCGATCGGGTGGTTGAACTGTCTGTTCCGTATCTGGAAAAAGCCGGATTTTCGGTCGGTGATCGCGATTATATCCGCAGGGTGGTGGAGACCGTCCGCAGCAAAGTGGATTATCTGGCGCAAATTCCGGAACATGCCAAAATCTTTTTCCAGGAAAGCGTGGTTATTGAGTCTGACGAAGCCCGGGAAATGGTGGCACAAGAATCGTCCCAAGCGGTTTTCCGAGCATTTTTGGAAGAACTTTCCCGAACGGAGGAACTCTCTGCCGAGACGTTTATGCACATTATGAAAGCGGTTCAGAAAAAAACGGGTGTGAAGGGGAAATTCCTCTGGATGCCCGTCCGCATCGCTTTGACCGGCCAGATGCACGGACCGGAACTCCCAAAGGTTGTGGAAATTTTGGGGAAAGAAAAATGTGAAAGGTTTTTGAAAGAAATGCTTGAAAAATATAAGGCTGAATGAATAGCCGCCAAGATTCAAAAACACAAAGGATTTACAGGGCAGCCTCGCAAGGTTAAATGTTAATTTCTCAAGTAATCGTAAAAAATCACACAATATTGTTCTAACAGACGGCTCTAATTTTTTTTATTCTTTGTGTCCTGGAGTCTTCGTTGTTATAATTTATAAACAATTAAGGGAAATCAAATAGAATGAAAATTGCGGTTTTACTGGGCGGAAATTCCGCCGAACGAGAGGTCTCTTTTGCATCCGGGGAGGCGATTGCCCGGGCTTTGCTTGAAAACAACCACGAAATATTTTTAGTCGATCCGGCGATGGGGGCGGGGCACCTCAATCTGAACGAACCCACTCTGCAGAAGGATGTTTCCGCGCGCCCGCCTTCTCTGGAAGAATTGCCCAAAAACAGTTCGGCCCGAATTATTGAAGCGGTTGAATACGTAGCGGAACAGGGTGTCGACCTTGTTTTTGTCGGGCTTCACGGAGGGGCCGGCGAGGATGGCCGGGTACAAAGTCTGCTCGATCTGGCCGGACTTCCCTACACGGGATCCGGTTATCTGGCCTGTGCGCTGGCCATGAATAAAATCGTGTCGAAGCGATTGTTTGAGCACCAGGGCATTCCCACGGCTTCCTGGGTGTTTACCCGGGCGGACGAGATGAAGGGGGCTGCTATTAAAGAATCACTTCCGGGAGAATTACCGTATCCGGTTGTGGTAAAACCGGGTGATCAGGGTTCAACCGTGGGCCTGACCATTGTGTGGAAAGAGGGGGATTTGGAAAAAGCAATGGAACTGGCGGGAAAGTATTCAAATGATATTTTGATCGAAAAGTACATCCCCGGCCGCGAAATGACGGTGGCAATTCTGGGAGACCGTCCGCTGCCGGTGATTGAGATCAAACCCAAACACGGCATCTACGATTATGAGTGCAAATACCAAAGCGGAATGACCACGTACGAGGTTCCGGCAAACATCAGTGAGACGCTGCGGGATCAATTGCAGGACATGGCCTTGCGGGCACACCGTTCCCTGGGGTGCCGCCAGTACTCCCGGGTCGATTTTCGTGTGGATGAGCAGGATAATCCTTTTTGTCTGGAAGTCAACACCCTGCCCGGAATGACGAAGACCAGCCTGGTGCCAAAAGCAGCCAAAGCGTTTGGGTTGTCTTTTCCCCAATTGATTCAACGAATCGTGGATTTGGCTGTTTTGTGAGGGCGGAGGAGGTGCCCTTTAAAGCTTGCGCCTCGATACGTTCTGCTGGCGCAGAACACTCGGCGACCACGAGGCCGGCCATCGAGTGTCTGCCGGAGGCAGATGTATCGAGATGACGGATTTTACTACGGCGCCTCGATACGTTCTGCTGGCGCATTATTCATTAGCCACAAAGTCACGAAAACACAAGGGTAGAATAAAAAAGATAGAAAGCTTTGAAAAAATCAAGATTTCAGGCACAGGCAATGGCTCGTAACAAAATAAGATCACAAATTGTGAAAAAAATTAATTTGCTATTAACATGGAGTCGCTTTGCAATTAATTGAAAAGTATGTTTTTACGTAACATTTTTTTGTTATTGACCCTCCCCCCTTCCCCCTCCCTTAAATAAGGGAGGGGGATTGAGGGGGTGGGTTAAGAAGACGTTGTGTCCTATTTTCAAAAAGATTACTTTTCCCCAAAAAAACAGTAGAACCCGTTTGTCAGACCACACCGGGGAGTCCGGAATAGCACGGGGATACAAAATGCAATTCCAAATTTGAAAAAATCACCAAATCAAGGAGCTTCCGATGAAACGACGGACGGTATGTTTCTCGCTTCTTTTCCTTTTGATTGCTTCGGCCGGATGGACGGCACCGCGACCCTATTGGCAGCAGGATGTGGCCTATGAAATTCATGTGACCTTAAACACACAAAAAAATACACTGGTTGGAAAAGAAAGGCTTTTCTACACGAACCACTCTCCTCACACCCTTCCCTTTGTTTGGTTTCACACCTACCCCAATGCCTACAAGGATAACACCACAATTTTTGCAAGAGAAATGGCTGCGAAAGGAAACTCGCGTTTTTATTTTTCAAAACCGGAGGACCGGGGTTTTACCACGTGGAAACGCATCACGGTCAACGGAACGCCGGCTAAATGGGCGTACAAGCCGGGAGACATCACCGAAACAAAGGTAACCTTGCCGCAACCGTTGAAGCCGGGAGAGTCCATTACTTTTGAGATTGAATTCTTTGTGAAGATTCCCCTGATCTTTTCGCGATTGGGGCATGAGGGCCGCCATTACGAGATTACCCAGTGGTACCCGAAGGTTGTTGTTTATGATGACAAGGGCTGGCACCCCGACGGGTATCACGCCACGGGAGAATTTTACGGGGAGTTTGGAACCTTCGATGTGTGGATCACACTTCCGAAGGATATGGTGGTTGCCGCCACCGGGAACCTGGTGGAACCGGCTTCCGAAATTGCCTTTCGGGATTCTCTGATTCGAGAAGGACAAAAAATTGAGCAGATGAAAAAGAAGGAAAGAAAGAAATATTTAAAAAGCCGGGCGGAACGGATCAAGGCGCATGAAACGACCAAAACGAAAACCGTTCATTTTCATGCAGAAAAGGTGCACGATTTCGCCTGGTTTGCCGATGCCCGTTTTATTGTGAAAACGGGAACGTATAAAAACACCCATATTTATGTGTACGTATTGCCCAAACACGAGCGTGCCTGGAAAGATGCTGTGGATTATGTGCACGATACACTCCACTACTATGGCAAATGGTACGGTGCGTACCCCTACAAGCAAATGTCTGTGGTTGACGGTGATTTATCCGCTGGCGGAGGAATGGAATATCCCAATATTACCGTCATCTCGTCGATGAATATCCCGTTTATGCGTGTTCTGGAAATGGTGATTATGCACGAGACGGGCCACCAGTGGTTTTATGGAATGCTCGGGTCGAACGAAATGGATGAAGCCTGGATGGACGAAGGGATCAACACGTTTTCCGAAATCCGCTACCTGGAAACCAAATACGGGCGTCAGGGAAACATGACACATTACCCGCACTGGCTGTCGTTTTTGCCCCCGATGGGCGACCGGTGGACGGCCTATTCGTCCTATTTCGCATACGCCTACCACGACATGGATGAACCCATTCTTCAACCGGCGTACAAATTCAAACAGGCCTATGCCTCGATGGTGTACCACAAAACGGCCTGGATGATGTTTGAATTAAAACAGCTTTTGGGTCAGGAAATGTTTAATCGGGTGATGCAGACCTACTTTAAAGAATGGCAGTACAAGCATCCTCACACGGAGGATTTTGTGGAAGTGGTGAACCGTGTTACCGGAAAGGATTACACCTATTTTTTTGATGAATGGCTGAGAACTACGAAAAAATTTGATTACGCCCTTGGGAAAGTGACCCGCAAGAAAACGGACACCGGCTACCGGACAACGGTTCAGATAAAACGCCGGGCAGAGGGTGTGGTACCGGTGGATGTTCAGGTTCGAACAAAATCGGGTGAAACCCGGACCAAACGCGTCGACGGCACACAGAAAGTACGCGAGGTTACGTTTCAGACCCGGCAAAAGATTAACCGCATTGCCATCGACCCGGATCACAACCTTCTGGAAATTAATCATTGGAATGATCAAAAGCCCGTGGGGCTCCAGGTGTCTTTTCTGGCAAATTTTCCCAATTTTTACAAGAAACAACTGTTTTATGGTCCGTTCGTGTGGTACAACTCCGAAAAGGACGGTGTTCAGGCGGGCGCGTGGATTCATTACGGGGTGTCGGTTGTCAATAATCCAACAATCGATTTGAGTGCCTATTACGGATTGCGAAGCAAACGAATCAACCGGTCGGCAAAGCTGACACAAGACCTGCCCTTTTTCAATCGGCGGTCCAGGCTTTCACTTGAAGCGCTAAATGTCATGGGCTATATTCGTAATCGCGTGGAAATACGTTTTACCACGGGACCCTATTTGAAACGGCCGCCCACGCAATCCGTAAGGCTGGGCCTGAATGCGAATCGTGTGTATGACCTCGATTATGTTAATGTTCAGGATTGGAGTCTTGGAAAAGAGGCACAATTTTTTGCATCTTACCGTTTTAAAATGAAAACCATTCGCTTGAAAAGCAGCTATAAGATTCTAATCGAAAAGGGAATCAAAGGAAATTGGGGGCGTTTCGATTACTGGCGCTCCAGTTTGGAAATCAATCAAACATTTCGGGTAACCAAATCCTTTGACACGCATTTTCGGGTGTTTGCCGGTTACGTGTCCGGTAATGTCCCCTTGCAGCGACGGTTTTACCTGGCAGGCGATCTGGATGTGGATCGAAGCAATTTTCTGGTTCTGGATCGAAGGGGCCGGTTTTCTCCCCTGGAAGATTTTTATCTGCCGGGCCAGGGGAATTTAAGGGGCTACTACGGCCAGTACACCGGGGGAATTCATCCGGCCGGAAATGTGATTTCAACGCTTAATGTGGATTTTCCTCTGCCTTTGCTGCCGGTTCGTTTTTTTTACGACCTGGGCAATGTGTGGACGTCAACCGGCGCCGTGGATTTTGGAAATCTGCGGGCAGATGCGGGTTTGCTGCTCGATTTAAAGATCCTTCAGCTAGTTTTCCCCGTCTGGGTGAGCCGGCCGCCCGCCGGAGAAAAGGCGGTTGCATTTCGCTGGATTCTGGGATTGTCCGTGCCGTCGTCGCTTTCCGTCGGGTTTTAGTCTGGTCAAGAGGACGTAAGGCTAATCTTAAGGAGTTTGACAGGATTGACCGGATATTTAAAACATCCCGTCAATCCTGTCGAAAATTTGAGCCGCACGGCAGCGGCCCTTTTGATGGATTGGCCGCATCACAGTCCCTCCGGAAAAGCGAATAAAAAACTTTCCACAACACCGAATCCTCCA
The DNA here is from genome assembly GCA_013151735.1 of Calditrichota bacterium. Lineage (NCBI taxonomy): Bacteria > Pseudomonadati > Calditrichota > Calditrichota bacterium. The sequence continues at coordinate 8,052 of JAADHR010000090.1, forward strand.
CATAACATTTGATTTCCTCCCGGAAAATTCATAAATTAGTTCTTAAAAATAGTTTGGGAGCAAATACACAATGAAAATTCGCGAGCTTCTCCATAAAAAAATTCTCATTTTCGACGGGGCCATGGGCACCAATCTCCAGAAAAAAAATCTTACGGCAGAGGATTTTGGCGGTGCCCGGTTTGAGGGATGCAACGAGTATCTGAACATCACGCGTCCCGACGTGGTTCGGGAGATTCACACCTCTTTTTTAGAGGTGGGAAGTGACATCGTGGAAACCAATTCCTTTGGGGGAACGGCACTGGTGCTGAAGGAATACGGGCTGGCCGATCAGGTTTACGAGATCAATCGAAAGGCGGCTGAAATTGCAAAAGCCGCTGCCAGAGAATTCAGTACTCCGTCCAAACCGCGATTTGTGGCCGGAAGCATGGGGCCGGGAACCAAACTGCCCTCTCTGGGGCAAATTGACTTCCGCAGCTTCCATCAGATGTACTACGATCAGGCAAAAGCCCTGATGGACGGCGGTGTGGATCTGTTTCTTATCGAAACATCTCAGGACATTCTTCAGGCCAAGGCGGCCCTTCTGGCCATCCTACAACTGGAAAAGGAGCGCGGGCGGGACATTCCCGTCATCGTTCAGGTTACCATTGAAAAGGATTTGGGCACGATGCTGGTGGGCACGGAAATAGGTGCCGCAGTGACCACCATGGAACCCTTTCCGCTGTTTGCGTTCGGAATGAATTGCGCCACGGGGCCGGAAGACATGCGCGAGCACGTGCGCTACCTCGGCCATTATTCCCCGTTTCCGATTTCCATTCAGCCCAACGCGGGAATGCCGGACAATATTGACGGGCAGACGGTTTATCCGCTCACGCCGGAAGAACTGGCGCGGGCGCATTATGATTTTATCACCCAAAATGGTGTGGAAATTGTCGGAGGATGCTGCGGCTCCGAACCGGATCACCTGAAGGCGGTGGTTGAGGCGGTTTCGCATCTGAAACCGGCCCCCCGAAATCCCCGATTCCGGCCCTCGGTTTCCAGCCTTTACCAGACCGTTTTAATGGATCAAAATCCGCCGCCGCTTATTGTAGGAGAGCGGGCCAATTCCAATGGAAGTAAAAAATTCCGGGAGCTGCTTCTGGCGGAAGACTATGACGCGATGGTTCAGATTGGACGTCAGCAGGAGAAGGATGGCGCCCACATGCTGGATGTGTGCGTGGCTTACGCCGGACGCGACGAAGTTCGGGATATCGACGAAGTGATTCGGCGATTTAATCAACAAATTACCATTCCCTTAATGATCGATTCCACCGAAATCAATGTCATTGAGCGTGCTCTTCAATTAATTGGCGGCCGGGTCATTATTAATTCCGTGAATCTGGAGGATGGGGAGGGTTCGCGGTTCGGTGCCATTTTAAATCTGGCGAAAACCTACGGTGCGGCTGTCGTGGCCCTTACGATTGACGAATCGGGCATGGCTCTGACCACCGATAAAAAAGTGGCCATTGCCCACCGTATTTTCGATCTGGCCACAAAAAAATTCGGATTGCGTCCCGAAGATTTGATTTTCGACACCCTTACATTTACGCTGGCCAATCCGGAATATGCGGATGCGGCCGTGCAAACCATGAATGCCATCCGAAAAATTAAACAGGACATCCCGGGCGTTCGAACCATTCTGGGGGTGAGTAACAGCTCGTTCGGATTAAAACCCTACGCCCGAAGGATTATTAATTCGGTCTTTTTGTATTACGCCATTGAGGCGGGACTGGACATGGCGATTGTCAATTATGCCCAGATTTTGCCTCTCAACCGAATGGATCCGGAGGAGAAAGAGCTGGCCCGGAAAATCATATTCAACGAAAAGACCGGAGATTTTGATCCGCTGTCGGAATTTTTGTCCCTTGTGAAAGAAAAGACCGGCGGCACCCAGCGAAAAGTGGCGGCAAATCTGCCGCTGGAAGAAATCCTGAAGAACAAGATTATTGATGGCGATCGGGAGAACCTGGAACACTATTTGAAAGAGGCCCTCAAAAAATACAGACCGGTGGAAATTATTAACCGGATTTTACTGGAGGGAATGAAGGTGGTCGGGGACCTTTTTGGAAGCGGCCAAATGCAGCTTCCCTTTGTTTTGCAATCGGCGGAAGTGATGAAAAAAGCGGTGGCATTTCTGGAACCCTACATGGATCGCACGGAAGACAGTGAAAAGGGCAAAATTGTGCTGGCAACGGTTAAGGGGGATGTACACGACATCGGGAAAAATCTGGTGGATATTATTTTAAGCAACAATGGTTACAAGGTGTACAACCTCGGCATCAAGGTTTCTATTGACGATATTTTGAAGGTAGCCCAGGCCAATCAGGTGGACGCCATCGGAATGAGCGGACTGCTGGTGAAATCCACCGTGGTAATGAAAGAAAATCTGGAAGAAATGAGGCACCGGGGAATCAAGGATGTGCCCGTGATTGTGGGCGGTGCGGCACTTACCCGCCGGTACGTGGAAGAAACATTGGCCAAAACCTACGGAGGGTCCGTTTACTACGCACAGGATGCGTTTGACGGACTGGCCGTCATGAATCAGCTTAAAAATGCGGACACGTCCCGCCACATTAAGGCTGCCGGGAGCGGAACACCCCTCCCCGAACGGCACAAATCCTCTTTGCAAGGGAAAGGGCCGCAACGCTCAGCGATTGCCAAAAAGGTGCCCATTCCACAGCCCCCGTTCTGGGGCCGCCGGGTTGTAACGGAGATTCCTTTAAATGAGATTTTTACCTTCATTAATAAAGCGGCTCTTTTTCGCGGACAATGGCATTTCAAACGAAATAAGCGGTTAAAGGGAGAGGAATACGACCGGTTTATTCAGGAGACTGTTGAGCCGATTTTTGAGCGGCTGAAGAAAGAGGTTGTGGAAAATCACTGGCTCCTGCCGCGGGTGGTCTACGGATATTTCAAATGCCAATCGGAGGGAAATGACGTCATCCTCTACGATGAAAGTGGAACGACGGAAATCGAGCGTTTTACATTCCCCCGTGAAAGAAAGACTCCCTACCGGTGTTTGGCTGATTATTTTGCCTCTGTTGAATCCGGCCGAATGGACGTGATAGCCATTCAGGTGGTGACCATGGGTGAGGAAATCAGCAAAATCACGCACAGACTTTACGATGAAAATGAGTACGCGGAATATCTGTATCTTCATGGATTTGGTGTGGAGTCGACGGAAGCTCTGGCCGAGTACTGGCATAAGCGGGTGCGGGAGGAGCTCGGTATTGCCGGTGCCGATGCCGCCACCCCGCAGGAAATTGTGAAAATGCGTTATCAGGGGGCGCGCTATTCCTTCGGGTATCCTGCCTGCCCGAATCTGGAGGATCAGGTGAAGATATTCCGGTTGCTGCATCCGGAAGAGATTGGCGTAGCCTTAACCGAGCAGTTTATGCTGGAGCCGGAACAGTCGACCTCGGCAATTATTGTTCACCACCCGGAAGCCCGGTATTTTAATGTAAAATAATTCGAAAAGGAAATTGGCACATGACCTGGATTTGGATTTTAGCTGGATTGTTCGGACTGTTACTGGTTTTGATCGTTGTTATGGTAGCCGTTGTGTACCGGAACCCCAAAAAAGCGCATCAACACACCCCCGAGAAATTTAATATTCCGTTTCGGGAGGTGCGCTTTCCCACTAAAAATAACCGGACTCTTTACGGCTGGTGGATTCCGGCGAAGGACAATCATCCGGCGCCGACGCTTATTTTGGTCCACGGCTGGGGGCGAAACGTAGAGCGGATGCTGCCGTACATCCGTCAATTGCATCCGTCCGGGTACAATCTTCTGGCATTCGATTCCCGTAATCACGGAAGCAGCGACCCCGACGGCTATTCCTCCATGCTCAAATTTGCGGAAGACATTCTCTCGGCCGCTGATTTTGTCCGGAAACAAAAGGAGGCCGATCCCGAAAGGATTGGTTTGATCGGACTTTCCATTGGCGGGGCGGCTTCTATTTACGCCGCTGCTCAGGATCCTCGAATCAAGAGCGTGGTTACGGTGGGAGCTTTTGCTCATCCGGGCGATGTGATGCGCTACGAGTTTCGGCAGTATCATGTGCCATATTTCCCGCTGGTTTGGCTGTTGTTCAAATATGTTGAGCTTCGAATCGGCGCCAAATTGGATGCCATTGCTCCGGTAAGAAACATTCAACAGGCGCAGGCCTCCATTTTTCTTATTCATGGCGAAAATGATGTTATCGTGCCGCCGGCGCAGGCACATCAGTTGAAAGCAGCCGGAAAACCGGAAAAGGTGCAGCTCTGGCTTATTCCCCAAAAGGGACACTCCGATTGCCATTTTCACCCGGAATTTTGGGATAAAGTTGAAGGCTTTTTAGGCCAAACACTGAAAAAGGGAGAGTAATCCGGATTCCGTTTTGTACGGAATTTTAACCGGCCGGTCGTCTTACTGCAGGCGTCTCCGGCGAATACGCGAGGGCCGGTTCCTTTGGCCCCCAGGTGGGGCCGTATCAAGGCGTGTCTGGAAAAACGGGGCCTCGCCACATCCGCACTTTTTTAACTGCCAAAATGCTGTCACTCGATTTCTCTTCCAAAGCGGTTCATTCCTTAATTTAATTTCACCCAAGTGTTTCACCTGAAAGATATGGGTTAATAAATGAAACCATCTAACCTTCTGTAAATATAACGAGATAGAAAATATGGTAGAAAAGGGTTTCATTTATGATCCCAATTCCAAAAAGCGATTCCATTCACGCCGCAGGGACAAATTGTAACTTATTGAATAATAAGTAATTAAATATTGTGATTTTGCCGGTATGTTGGCACTGTAATTGCAATACGTGAATGAGGTAAACACAAAAATGGGAGGTGATTGTTATGCCAAGAGGAAGAGGCTTTGGATTTGGCGGCATGGGTTATGGCTTTGGCCGGGGGCGCGGTTGGGGAAACCCAACGCCTTATTGCAGGGCATACCCCTGGCTGCCGAGAGGCTGGTGGGCGTATCCTCAGTACAATCAATGGTCGTCCAATCAATGGTCGTCCGGCGCGCCGATTCCACCCTATGGGTGGCAGGCAGGCGGCTGGGGCGCACCCATTTCCTGGCAGAATAGAACTCCGTAAATCAATTCATACTCAAGGAGGTGCTTGCAATGGGAGGTTATCGCTGGATGTACCAGATGACCGGTTTGCCCGGTTGGATGCGTCTGGGATTTAGCCCGGGTTGGTGGGGTGTGACGCCCACGGGCATGCCCCCGGGAGCCACTTATTTAATGACGGGTTCCTGGCCGACACCCCAGGCAAATGCGTACTGGCAGGCCATTCAATCGGGAACGGTTCCGTTTGGGATGAGTGGATTTGGAGTCAATCCACCGGGTGCCTTTGTGCCAACGGTTACAAAGGAGCAGCAGGTGCAGTTCCTGAAGAATCAGGCGGAACTCATTAAAAATCAACTGGAAGCCATCAATCAGCAAATTGAGGCTCTTGAAAAAGAGTCGAAGTAAAAAAGTTCCCGGCCATGGCAGGAATCCATGGCCGGGGCCGGGATTTGAGTGAGGGAGGTGTACGTTTATGAAGATTGCAGTTACGGCATCGGGTCCGAATTTGGAGTCAGCGACAGATCCTCGTTTTGGTCGGGCTGCCTATTTTATTATTGTTGATACCGAAACAGGGCAGTTTAAGGCCATTCAGAATCCGAATGTAATGGCTACCGGGGGAGCGGGCATTCAATCGGCCCAATTGGTTGTAATGGAGGGGGTGCAGGCTGTGGTTTCCGGAAGTTTTGGGCCCAATGCCATGCGAACACTGGCTGCATCGGGGGTTCAAATGTATGAAGGAATCTCTGGAACCGTTCAGGAAGCCGTGGAAAGATTCAAATCCAATCAGCTCAATCCTGTAGCGGCAGCTCCTGCGGGTGCGGTTCCTCCGATGGGTGCTGGTTATGGCGGAGGCGCCGGATTTGGACCGGGTATGGGAGGTGGTTTTGGCAGAGGTATGGGGGGCGGCCGGGGCCGCGGTGGCCGCGGGTACGGAATGGGCTGGACAGCCGGAGTGCCAACGGGAGCTCCGGGTTTCACTCAGCCGGCGGTTCCGCAGGTTTCCCCGGTAAGTGCTCCGAACGAACTGGAGATACTAAAAGAGCAGGCGAAGCAGTTGGCGGAACAGCTCCGGCAAATCAATAACCGTATTAAAGAACTGGAAAAGGATTAAGAGGGGGCGGTACGCATTCTTGCGGGATTATTATTTTTTGTCATGGGTTATCGCCAATAGAAATAAGGCGTTACAAAATGATGTCTGACATGGTTTTATTTTCTCTTGGTTTTATTTTGAATGTGCTCTAACTTTGTGAGTGTGATTGATTTATTCCGCTGATAAATTGGATTTAAGATTCTCCTTTTAAAAAAAGGAGAATTTTTTTACGTTATTTCTAATTTAAATTGGTACTCAAATTAATAATCACATGGTATTGGTGTTGCGAACAATTAAATTTATATGGAGACAGAGCGAATGAAAAAAGATCTGAAAAGAAAGATGAATATGCAGGGTTACAAGTTAACTCAGCAGCGCAAAATGGTTTTGGATGCATTCAAGAATCGAACCGATCATTACACAGCGTGGGAAATTTACGAAATTCTTCGTAAAAAGCGCACCAACATTAGTCTGGCAACGGTTTACCGAAGCCTGGACATTCTGACGGAAATGGGATTCCTGAACCGTGTGGACATTCAGGACAGTCCCAGCCGGTATGAATTTGTGGGGGAAGATGGCAGCGCAAAGGGGCATCATCATCATTTAATCTGCATCGGCTGTGGCAAGGTTATTGATTTTGAACCCGATTTAATGCCGGTTATTCAAAAACTTCAGGTTGACCTGCAAAAGAAATTCAGTTTTGTCATCACGAATCACCATATTCGCTTTGAAGGCTACTGTGAAGAGTGTGCAAAGAAACTAAAATTGAATAGTTGAAAGTGCGGGCGGTTTCATGCAGCCGTTTCGATTCTTTGGGATCTGGTACGGGACTTTTGGGAGAATAAAATGGTTATTTCGGTTGCAAGTGGAAAGGGTGGAACGGGAAAGACAACCATTGCGGTGAACCTGGCTCTGGCACTTCCCGATACGCAATATCTGGATTGTGATGTGGAAGAACCCAATGGCCACATTTTTTTAAAGCCGGACATAAAAAAGCGTGTTTCAGTGACCTTGCCGTATCCCCGGGTGGATGAGAAAACGTGTGATTTATGCGGAGAGTGTGCCGAAGTTTGCGAGTATGGGGCCATTGCCGTGGTGAAAAATCAGGTGTTAATTTTTGACGATCTGTGTCACAGTTGCGGCTCTTGCGTCATGCTTTGCCCCCAAAAAGCCATTTACGAGGTGCGGCAGGAGATCGGAAGGATTGAAATTGGCGAAGGAAAAGGGGTTTCTTTCGCGCACGGTATTCTCAAGCTGGGATCCACGCGCGCCCATCCTCTTGTAGAAGAAGTGAAAAAATACAGCGATGCCTCCAAAACCGTCATTATTGATGCTCCGCCGGGAACCTCGTGCCCGGTTGTGGAAGCCGTCAAAGGCACCGACTACTGTCTTCTGGTAACGGAGCCCACGCCGTTTGGCCTGAATGATTTAAGACTTGCGGTGGAAATGACGCGGGCAATCGGCGTTCCGAGCGGCATTGTTATTAACCGGTCGGATGGAAACGATCGGCTTATTGAGGATTACGCTGCCAAAGAGGGCCTGCCCATTCTTTTGCGCGTACCCATGGAGCGGCAGATAGCCGAGGCCTACTCAAAAGGAATTTCTCTGGTGGAATGGGACGAGAATTATCGGGATATTTTTAAAACCTTGTTTGCAACGATTGAGGAAGGGGGGGCGGCATGAAGGAATTGGTGATTGTGAGCGGAAAGGGAGGGACCGGAAAAACAACCCTGACTGCCAGTTTTGCGGCGCTGAGTGGAGACAAAATTATGGCCGACTGTGATGTGGATGCTGCAGATTTGCATCTTTTGCTTAAACCGGCCATTTTGAAAGAGGAGAAATTTGTGAGCAGTCAGGTGGCCGTCATTGATCGGGAGAGCTGCCTGGCGTGCGACATCTGTCGAACAGTTTGCCGCTTTGAGGCCATCAGCGAAGATTACGTGGTAAACCCCATGGATTGCGAAGGGTGCCGCTTGTGCGAACGCATGTGCCCCATTGAAGTGATCCACATGGAGAAGCAGGAAAATGGAAAGTGGTACATTGCGGAAACAGAATTCGGGCCGATGGTGTTTGCTCAATTGGGCGTGGCCGAAGAGAATTCGGGTCAGCTTGTGAGCCTGGTTCGCAGGGAAGCGCAAAAACTTGCAAAAGAAAAAAATCTCAATTATATTATCATTGACGGTCCGCCGGGGGTGGGATGTCCGGTGAATTCGGCGATTACAGGTACCCAGCTGGCGGTCATTGTGACGGAGCCTACAATGTCCGGGATTCACGATTTGAAGCGAATTCTGGAATTGACCCGGCAATTTCGGGTCCCTGCACTTGTGGTAGTAAATAAATTTGATTTGAATCTTGAAAATACGGAACAAATAGAGGCATATTGCCGTGAGCGCCGGGTAGAGTTGATTGGAAAAATTCCCTTCGACACCAGCGTTATTAAGGCGCTTCAGGCGGGGGAAATTTTGGTACATTTTTCGGGAGATGGAAAAATTTCACGGATTGTCACGGATATCTGGGAAAAGGTTTTTAGTCACCTGAACAGACTCTGAAAAGCGTTTTCCCTCTAATTTTACGAATTTTGATTCATTGATTTTAGTGAAGTTAAATGGGTGCGCTTTGTGAATTCGCGGTTTCTGATGTGAACATATCGAAGGAATGTTAAAATGAAAATAGCCGTTTCCGGGACTGGAGATTCATTGGATGCAGCGGTAGATGAACGTTTTGGGCGTTGTCCGTATTTTGTTTTTGTAGAAAGCGAAACCATGGCATACGAGGCTGTACCCAATCCCGGTGCGGAGGCCATGGGAGGTGCGGCCACTAAAGCAGCACAAGTGATTGCCGATAAACAAGCAGATGTTGTTCTTACAGGAGCCGTGGGACCCAATGCGGAACGCAGCCTTGCCGCGCTTGGGGTAAGGGTTGTAACGGATATTTCCGGTACAACCATCAGAGAAGCCGTTCGCAATTTCATAACCAAACAGGAAACCGGTTAGAAACACCACCCTCAGGATGGTGTTTTTTTGTTGGCGCTCAAAGAGGTGCAGAAAAGGCGTCACTCAATAAAAAGCCCGCTTTTCGGTGGGTTTTAAGGCCGGATTGGGGATACATCCTGAATAAAAAAGGAGGATAAAATTATGCCAAGAGGAGACGGAACGGGACCTGCAGGAGGATTTGGTTCGGGCAGAGGACGCGGAATGGGCCGGGGAATCGGCCGCAATGCGGGGAACCGCCCCGGAGCCGGTCCAGCCGGAACCTGTGTTTGTCCGAACTGCGGTTTTTCGGTACCCCATCAGGCGGGATCACCCTGCTATTCAATAGAATGTCCAAAATGCGGAACACAAATGATTCGCGGGTAAATTCTTACAATGCGTGTTGATGAAGGAAAAAATGACAGTATCACTAGATGCAGTTGAGCCGGGTAGCGTGGGCAGAGTGCGGGACATTGTTGGCGGGATGGGAATCCGCCTGCGTTTGGAACAAATGGGAATTCACCCCGGAGACGTTATTCGAATCAAACGAAAAGGGGTTCTCCGGGGTCCTATTTTAATTGAATCGAACGGAACAGAGGTGGCGCTGGGCCGCGGAATTGCTTCCCGAATCCTGGTAGAGGTTTAGAATGAAAATTGCGCTCGTGGGGCAACCCAATTGCGGCAAGAGCACCATTTTTAATCATATCGCCAGCTACAAGGCCGTTACGTCCAATTTCCCGGGGACTACGGTTTCGTTTACGGAGAGCAAGGTTTCACTGCATGGACAAATCTTTAATTGCGTCGACCTGCCGGGGACGTACTCTCTGGTTTCGTCCGACTGGGCCGAAATTGATACCCGGAATTATTTGATTTCGGAAGAAATTGATGTTATCGTTAATGTAGTGGATACCTCGGTTCTGGGACGAAGCCTTGAACTGACGCTTCAGCTTCTGGAACTGAACAAACCGATGGTATTGTGCCTGAATATGGCCGATGAGGCACGGAGAAAAGGCATTTTCGTCAATACTGAAAAGCTTTCAAGCGTGCTGGGAATTCCTGTTGTTGAAACCATTGCGGTCAAGGGAGAGGGACTGAATGAGCTTTTTCGAAAAGTGCAGCAGGTGGCAAAAGAGAAAACAACGGGGATAATACCTACCTACAGTCCCTGCATCGAAGATGCCGTTCAAACACTGGCCGAACATATCGAAATCAATAATCTTGAAGGGCCCTTTGTTTCCAAACGGTTTTTGGCGCTTCGGATTTTGGAAGAAGACCCCTATTTCCTGAAAAAATTTCAATCGCAAAAGGGCCTCATGGCCCTCAAGAAAAAAGTGGCTGCGGAGGTTAAAAAGAAGCGTGGACAGGAACCTCCTCTGGCCATTTCCTCAGAACGCCACGCCATGTCCCTGAATATTTTTGAAGAGGTTGCGGAAATCCGCAAGGCAAAACCGGACATTCGCGGCCGGATCGACGATGTTCTCATGCACCCGCTTTGGGGCTATGTGTTCTTAATCCTCATTATGTACGGCTTTTTCCAGGTTGTGTTTAAATTTGGGGGGTATCTGGAGGGGCCTCTGTTGGATATTTTTAACGATCTCATCAAAGAACTGGAAACCAGTTACGGATCGCAAACCTTTCTGGCCAAAATAGTGGAAGGCATTATTCAGGGGTTTTCCGGTGGGATTGCGATTGTTCTTCCGTATCTGATTCCCTTTCTGTTTGGCCTTTCTCTTCTGGAAGATCTGGGATATTTGCCCCGGGTCGCTTATCTGATGGATACCTTCATGCACCGAATCGGGCTCCATGGGAAATCGGTCATTCCCTTTATTTTGGGGTATGGATGCAGTGTTCCTGCCGTTATGGCCACGCGGATTCTGGAATCCAGGCGGGAGCGGATTATTGCGGCCATGCTGGCGGTATTGGTTCCCTGCTCGGCGCGTTCCACGGTTATTTTTGGTCTGGTCGCATTTTATGTGGGGCCAAATGCGGCACTGGGCATTTATGTTTTGAATCTTTTTGTGATTGCTTTTGCGGGCAAGGTGATGACCAAAATTATGCCTGAAGAAGCTCCCGGTCTCATGCTGGAGGTTCCGGCCTATCGTCTGCCGTCCTTCAAAGTGCTCTGGCTGAAAACGTGGTTCCGGCTGCGGGAATTTGTGTATGTGGCCTGGCCTATTTTAATCGTTGGCAGTATGGTTCTGAGTGTGATCGAATATGCCCATTGGGATTTGATCATTAATAATCTTCTTTATCCCTTCACCTACATGTTGTCTCTTCCCAAGCAGGTCGGCGTAACGCTGATTTTTGGAATCTTGAGAAAAGAGCTCTCACTGATTATGCTGATGCAGGCTATGGGAACCAGCCAGTTATCGCAGGTTATGACCCATTTGCAGATGATGACGTTTACCATTTTTGTGGTCTTTTACATTCCCTGTGCAGCAACCATCGGTGTGCTGTGGAAGGAAATCGGCCGCAAGTGGACGCTGTTTACAATCGGTGCCACAACAGGCCTGGCTTTCTTTCTTGCCCTGGTGTTTAAATACATCTGGATAGCCATCGCATCCCTGTAGTTAAAGAAACCCCTAAATTTCTGGGAGGTGGATCATGAAACGTGTTGCATTTTTTCTGACGATTATTTTCGTGTGGGGAAGTCTGGCGTTTGCAAAACCCGGAGATGTGGCTCAGGTTTTTTCCTCACCGTCACACGATATGACCGGGCTGACATTTGACGGAAACTATCTGTGGGCAGCCGATCGAAAGACGGATCTTCTGTACAAGATTGATCCTTCTTCGGGAAAGGTGCTGAAAACGATCGAATCGCCGGGCTATTGGCCCCTTGGTCTTGCCTGGGACGGACAGTATTTGTGGAATATCGATCGGGAGGCCAAAAAGATATTTAAAATTGATCCCAAAAACGGCCGCATCCTGCACGCATTTGATTTTCCCACATCTCATCCGCAGGGCCTTACCTTCGACGGAAAACAGCTCTGGATTTCTGATCAGAGCAGCCACTCTCTAAACCAAATCAGTTTGGACGACGGCACAACCATTCGCTCCATTCCCGCGCCCACGGCCCGCCCCAACGGACTCACGTTTGACGGAACGTACCTCTGGGTTACGGATCGCCTGAAAAATGAAATCTACATGGTTTATCCCGAAACCGGGGATGTGATCATGGTTTTGCCTTCTCCCGGACCCTACCCGAATGGCCTGGCCTGGGACGGCCATTCCCTCTGGAATGTGGATTACGAAACGAACAAAATCTACCGCTTAAAAATCGACAATACACCCTACAGCCTGCAGTCGGAACGGGATGCGACCATTACACTGACCCATCTGGTCAGAAATTTCGGACCGGGAACCATCCGCAGTCTCAGTGTCTTTTTCGCCATTCCGGAAAACCTTCCCCAGCAAAAAATTGAAGGAAAAATAGTTTTTGGTCCAAAGCAGCCCAGGATGGTCACTGATCAATGGAAAGAGAAATTTGCGGAATTCGACTACACGAATATATCTCCTCAGCACGTACAAAAAAGTGTGATGAAGGTAAAAGCGAAGATTTTTGACATTCGCTACTACATTTTCCCGGAAAAGGTGGGGTCTCTGCAGGATATTCCCGAAAATATTCGGAAAGCCTATCTGGCCGATGGGGAAAAATATCAGATTCACAACCCCTATTTTCAAAAAATTGTAAAACAGGTCGTGGGAAATGAAACCAATGCCTACTGGGTGGCCCGTAAGCTGTTTCGGTATGTGATTGATCACATGCACTACGAATTGTCCGGGGGATGGAATGTGGCGCCGACGGTTCTGAAACGCGGATCGGGTTCCTGTTCGGAGTACACATTTGTGTACGTGGCGCTCTGCCGGGCGGCCGGATTACCGGCGCGCTATCAGGGGTCGGTAGTGGTACGGGGAGACAATACCTCATTCGATGATGTGTTTCATCGTTGGGCGGAAGTATACCTGCCCAATTACGGATGGATTCCCGTGGATCCCAGCGGCGGCGATCAGCAGTGGGGGCGGGATCAGGCCAATTTCTTTGGCCATTTGAGCAACCGTTTTTTGATCACGACGATTAACGGCGGCGGTTCGCGTGATATGGGTTGGACCTACAATGCCAATGAGCGCTGGACGGCCGATCCGAAAACAAAGGTTAAAATTGAAACGGTCGCGGATTGGGTATCCACTGTGAAAAAATGAAAAAAATAGAAA